>NZ_JAAHIE010000144.1:0-14898 GCF_010671945.1 Moorena sp. SIO4E2 | reverse complement strand
CTCACCAGCACTATCGGGACGGTAGATATCCGCATCCAGCCGCACTCCATCCCGTGTTACCATTGATGCTGTTTCTTGTTTAACCTTCAACCTTCCAACCTTCAAGCTGTCACCTCTAACAAACCTTCAACCTTCCAACCTTCAACCTTCCAACCTTCCAACCTTCCAACCTTCAACCTTCCAACCTTCAACCTTCTAACCTGCAACCTGTAACTTATAGTCACCCCAACATAGGGATAGCTACAAAATTCATCAACAAACTTACTAAAATCACCCCCACTATATTTAAAACTAATCCTACCTTAGCCATGGTAGAAATTGGAAAATATTCCTGAGAGTAAACAATGGCATTGGGACCAGTTGCGACTGGCAGCATAAAGGCGAAGGAAGCAGAAAGTGCGGCGGGCCACATCAACAAAGCAGGTGAAACATTTATAATCGATGCAGCAGTAGCTAAAATAGGCATGATCAGAGCCGTGGTTGCTATATTCGAGGTAACTTCTGTTAAAAATGTCATAAATACACAGATGCAAACTACCATCAAAACCGTTGAAAGTCCCTGCAATCCGATTTGTAAATTATCCCCTAGGAATTGAGATAATCCTGACGCAGCAAACCCTTTAGAAATTGCAATTCCACCCCCGAATAGCAGCAATATTCCCCAAGGAATTTTTACAGCGGTTTCCCAGTCTAGGAGGTTTATTTTATCCCCCGTCTCTGTTTTCACAGGAAGTATAAACATGATCACAGCAATTAGGGCAGCCACACTGGAATCATGAACAAAGTTAGCCACCCCCAGATAGGTTGCCCAACCAGTTAATGTAAAGGAACCGATGGTGATATCTGCCCTAAAAATCCACAACAATGCTGTTAACCCAAATAAAATGGCAACGTATTTTTCTCCCTGAGACATTTTTACCAGTTTCTGGACTTCTTTGTCTGGAATATTAAAATAGTCTGACGATAAAGTGTTATTATCAAGCTTTACTGTAATTTTCGTTAAATAGATCCAAGTTAACAAGATAAATATAAAAACAGCTGGCACTCCCACCATCATCCATTGATAAAATGTAATCGGGGTATTGTCTGGAAAATTTTCTTTTAATTGTGCCAGAAATATCAGGTTAGGTGGCGTCCCGATCGGGGTGCCAATCCCACCAATATTAGCGGCGTAGGCAATTCCCAGCATTAGCGAAGTTCCCAGAGTTTTACCTACATCAATTTTGGGATTGACAAGAGCCGTTTGTTCGATGATAGAGATAGCTATTGGCAGCATCATCAAGGTTATAGCTGTATTGGATATCCACATCGACAATACTGCTGTTGCTAGCATAAATCCCAAAATTAACCTGGTCGGTTTGGTACCAATAATGCTAATAATGTGGAAAGCAATCCGCTGATGTAGGTTATATTTTTCAACCGCTTTAGCAATAAAAAAAACTGTCATAAATAGCAAGACTACATCAGAAGCATAGGCGGAAGCAACCTCTTCAGCAGAAATAATTCCTAAAAAGGGAAATAAACCCAAGGGAATAATGGATGTGGCGGCAATCGGGATAGTTTCAGCAATCCAAAAAACTGCCATGAGAAGGGTTGATCCTAGCATTCTCACAGCAGTTGGTGGTAAATTTTCAGGGAATAATGCTGGAAAAAATGAAAGGAGCCAGCATAGGGTAAAAATACTAACTCCTAGGTAAAAGCTTTTTTTCATCAATAGGACTTACGCAGTAACTCTACTTCTATTAGTAAGATGCTTTCTTAACGAAGCCTACACTATAAGTGAGTTTGGAGTCCAGTTTTCCGTAAGTCCTGTTATTGCTGGATTGAACAATTCTGGGATTTTACTAAATACGAATTTATTAACAGTTCCAGATATCCAGCTATTTAATTATTCAACATAAATTATTCAGCAAGCTACCAACACATCTTGACGCCCAAGCACTCTCAAATCCTCTTCATCGAATTCAACCGGTGTACCACTGCGAACCAGTTCAGCAAAGTCCTCATTAGGCACCATCCAGCACAGGGTATATAAACGCTCAGTCCCAGTATTTCTAATTTCATGAATTCCTGTAGGCGGAACTAATAAAGTATCTCCAGTCCGCAGCGTAACGATTTTGCCATCACAGCTAGCTAGCCCTTGACCCTTGAGGATATAGAACATTTCTACTCCAATTTTATGATAATGGAGCGGAGTCTTTCCTCCTGGCTCAAAAATCTCTACACAAAATGTTATTGAAGCATTAGCACTGTCTGGATCAAAGACAATAGCTAAGCGATTTTTATCTTGGGGACTAATACGATAAGCTTGGTAGTCTTTGGGAGATCTAACTACGGGAATCATGCAACGATTATCCATGGTTGATTTATTACTGTTGAGGGTTGACTGTTGAGAAGTTAATTGAGAATTTAATTAGTTAAGTGCTTTGAGACTTGTTGGAGAATCTTTGAAAACTCAAAGCCAAGGATTGGTTAGGATTATAAGTGGTAACTTTTATTCAATAATTTTAGTCAATAATCTAGTAAGATAGTGGCAGCATAGTCTTTGAATAGCTGTAGTTTAGTTTATCTACCAATCCCTAGCTCTTAAATTTAAGATTATCTAAATTTTTTGGGGACGATTCACTTACATTCGGTAGAGTTTGTAAAGAAATATGAAATAGCCCTTGAATTCCCCTACACCCCACAGCCTATACTCCACATTTTTTTTGGGGCGATTGATTTACATCTGAGACAGTTTGTAAAGAAATATAAAATCGCCAGTGAATTATCCTAGATCCCACAGCCTATACTCTAACTCAACCAGCAATCTCTATTTGTTTCTAGGTAGGTAATAAATAGGGGTAGGTACTTAATCGGTAGGGGGTTGACAAAATTACCTTTTACCTGATTGTTTTTAGGGTTTTCCATGGCGTCGCATCAGATAATCCAAGATTCGGTCTAATCTTTCGACAGCAGCATTAGTCGAAACCTGTTGTTTAGCGAGTTGTTCTTGTAGAGCCGTGCATCGCTCGATACTTGGAGTAAGTGATCCCTTGGATTCAATTACTAAACATCTGAAACAGTTTAGTTATCCTGTGATGACCATCCCGTGAATCTTGATGAGATTTTACTTCCTGTTGCTGGAGTAGGGCATTCTCCAACACTTGTTCAATGCGATCGCATAAAATAAATTCCATTTGGCTACGCACATCGTCCGGCACGTCAACTAGGTCTTTCTGATTCTGTTGCGGTAACAGCACTCGTTTGATACCAGTCCGGTGCGCTGCTAACACCTTTTCTCGCACTCCACCAATGGGGAGTACTTCACCACTGAGGTTAATTTCTCCGGTCATGGCAGTATCCGTGCGTACCGATTGATTCATCAACAGGGATGCGATCGCTGTTACCATAGTTACCCCTGCAGAGGGTCCATCTTTGGGAATTGCACCGGCTGGCACATGGAGGTGTAAGCCATTATCTTTGAATGCACTCAAGTCAATTCCCACAGATGCAGCATGAGACCAGACATAGGAGCGAGCAATCTGAGCCGACTCCTGCATTACTTCCCCAAGCTGACCGGTCAGCATCAAGTCTTTACCCTGGGGTAAAAAGACAGCCTCAACAAAGAGGACTTCTCCCCCTTGGAGAGTCCAAGCCAGACCTGTGGCTACTCCAGGTTGTGTAGTTTTGCGGATCTGTTCGAGCAGAAAGCGCCTTGGTCCGAGTGACGCTTCCAACTGTTCCGGATAGATTGCCATTGGCTCAGTTTTACCATTGGCATACTGAACAGCAACTTTGCGGCACAGAGTCCCTAGTTGTTGCTCTAGTTTTCTTACTCCTGCCTCACGGGTGTAGTTTTCAATCACCTGGCGTAGGGTTTCTGTGGGTAGTTGCACAGCATTAGCTGGCAGTCCTGCTTTTTCGATCTGTCGAGGCAATAGATATTTCTGAGCGATCGCAATTTTCTCCTGTTGGGAATACCCGGATAATTCAATAATCTCCAGCCGATCTATGAGGGGAGGGGGAACACGAGATAGGTCATTAGCGGTACCAATGAAGATAATCTGGGACAGATCGAAGTCCAAATCCAAGTATAGGTCTCGGAAACTATGGTTTTGCTGCGGATCAAGGATTTCTAGTAAAACAGAGGCAGGGTCACCACGATAGTCCATGCCGACCTTATCCAACTCATCAAGCATAATCACTGGGTTCTTCACCCCAGCTCGATATAGCGCCTGTATAATCCGACCTGGCATAGCACCGATATAAGTGCGACGGTGACCCCGTAATTCTGCCTCATCCCGTAACCCACCCAGGCTGACTCGCTCGAAGGGACGACCCAAAGCATGAGCAATCGAGCGACCTAGACTGGTTTTACCTACCCCCGGAGGACCAGCAAAACAAATTACTGTACCGATGGTGTAGCGCTGATCTAGTTTCTGTGGCTGTTCAGCATCCCTTGTTTCGAGATCCTGCTGAGTCCAAGCCATTTGTTTGAGCTTGAAGGTAGCTAGGTGTTCGATAATACGTTCTTTAATTTTGGTCAGGCCATGGTGATCCGCATCAAGGACTTCCCTAGCATGTTGCAGATCCAGGTTGTCTTGCACCGTCTTGTTCCAAGGCATCTCTAACAACCAGTCGAGGTAAGTGCGAATCACTCCACCTTCTGCCGAGGCATTCCCAATACGTTCTAAGCGAGCTAATTCTCGTTTCGCTTGCTTTTGGGCAGTTTCCGGTAATTGGCCTTCCTTGATCCGAACCCGCAATTCCTCAATTTCCTGACTATCGGGATCCAGCTCACCTAATTCCTCTTGAATTTGCTTCAGTTGCTGGCGCAGGAAGAATTCCCGCTGCTGCCCCTCAATTTCCTTTTTCGTCTCTCCCAGAATTTCTCTACGCAGGCGCTGGACTTCTACCTCCTGCTTCAAATCCGCCAGCATTTGACGCAAGAGCATCTCCAGGTTTTCCTCCTCTAACACTGCCTGCATTTCCGGAACATCCTGCTGTAACAAGATGGAGGTCTGGTAAGCCAACTGCGCTGGCTCATCGCTATGCAATAAGACTGCTAGAAGTTCTTCAGGGAAGTTGGAATTTAACATAGCAGCCTCTTGCCAAAGGGATTGAATCGCACTAGTTAGGGCTGCTAGGGTCTGTTGTTCTGTTCCTGCTGCGATCGCTGTTTCTGTAGTAACTTGAGGCAGGAGTTGATAGTTAACAGTGTAGGTGGGTTCGGTCTGAATTAATTGCTCAATTCGGACTCGCTCGAGACCTTCAATGATCAGTTGGACTGGTCCGATGGGTAGTCGGCTTATTTTTTTGACCACAGCCAGGGTAGCAACCGGATAGATCTCGTCGAGGCTATTAATTTCAGCTTTTTCGTCTTCTTCCAGTTTCCCCTGGGCTTCTGGGCGAATCGCAGCCACAATTAGCTGCTTGTGCTCAGTCAGCATAGTTGACTCAGCTACTGCCACAGAACGACGCCTACCTGCTACGATTGGCAGCGTAATCCCTGGCAGTAACACAATGTTGCGCAGGGGAAGTAGTAAGCTGGTTTCCAGCTGTTTCTCTTGCCTGGAAAATACGCTAGCAGTGATATCCATAAAACCTTCCTCTCCCATCGATTCACGTTCTGCCTTTCGCCATCTCCGGGATATTTTGGTTGCAGGGAGCAGGTAAGCAATCTCAACAGCTCACTTTAGCCTGTATTTCAATTTTATGGTATTTTTTTTATGTTTATATAGGCTAAACCCTATTATTAATATTCTACCTTATCGATTTTTTCTTGCCATTCTTGGAAAGCTCTTAAGGCTTCATCCGGCATCAATTGAATTATTGGGAGTTTGCGATCGCTTATCGGCAAGTCCAATTCCTCGTAAATGAACTGGTCATCAAATCCAATTTGAGCGGCATCAGCTTTAGTATTGGCATAGTAAACTTTGTCTAGCCTAGCCCAGTAGATCGCCCCGAGGCACATCGGGCATGGCTCACAGCTAGTATAGAGTTCGCAACCGGTCAGTTGAAAAGTCTGTAAGACCTTGCAAGCATCACGGATAGCTACAATTTCAGCATGTGCGGTGGGATCATTAGTGGAGGTGACTTGATTATGAGCTTTGGCAATAATCTCTCCATCCTTGACAACCACTGCTCCAAATGGACCTCCCTTTCCAGAGCGAACGCTGATCACAGATAGAGCAATTGCCTCATTCATAAAGCGACTGTTAGGCTGTGTCATGAATTTCCATGGTTTAGAATTTTCGCTTTGCCATGATAGCTCAGTCGTCAGGAGCGCAATTTTTAAGAAGGTGGGTTACGGCGCTTTTAAAGACTGATTGATCATCGCTCAAATCCTGGCCGCGCCTAACCCACCCTACTGGGCTGACATCTCTAAAAATGTAAGTTGGCTTGAACGAAGGGAAATTTGAAGAAGGTGGGTTACGGCGCTTTCAAAGACTGATTGATAATCCCTCAAATCCTGGCCGCGCCTAACCCACCCTACGCAATATCTAGGGGTTTGCCTTAACCTCGTGTCATTTTGATGTGCTCCATAATTATCTGCTTCTTAGCCTCTGAATATAAGGAAGGCTGCTCCTGAGGCAGTTCCGTAGTTTTCTGCAGGTGCTCCATGATTTTCTGTTTGCGTTGTTCTTCTGAAGTAGCCATAGTTAATATGTTGAGAAATATTGTCTTACATTAATTTATGTTAAAATTTATCGGATCAAATGGCAAGCTCAAATCCCCATCTTCCCCTAAGGCTTGAAGCTGCTGGAGTTTTTGGGGTGCTAAACCCAGCATCTGTTGAGCTTTGTTGATCTTTGATATAATGTATAGTTTTAAATCCCATACCGAAGTTCTTCTCAATCAGCTGGTGGTTGCGATTGCGTTCGCGAAGCGGTTCTTTTGGAACATTGAATTGTCCACAATCCCTGTCAAAAAATTTTTTTCTCAGCTTGATAGAGAGGATGCTTAGCAGTTATCAGCACGTTGTAACTTCCCCAATTGATAACTGCTATAGAGAGTAATTATATAATAAAAAAATGACCTATTATTAGCTTCGGAGACCAAACTAATGGTAGTGACAAAACCGAGAGCAGATCGGGTGGTTTTACATAACATTTCCTGGGAACAGTTTGAAAATCTGCTGCTGGATTTAGGTGACCATCGCTCTGCTCGTTTAGCCTATGATTATGGTACCATTGAGATTATGACTCCCTTACCTGAACATGAATATTATAAAGAGGTGATTGGTGACTTAGTTAAAGACCTGGCAGATGAACTAGATTTGGACTACGAAAGTTTAGGGTCAACAACCTGGCGGCGAGAGAGTAGCTTAGCTGGGCTAGAAGCAGATAATTGTTTTTATATCCAAAATGAAGCGGCGATTCGAGGCAGGTTGGACTTAGATATCAACCAAGATCCCCCCCCAGATCTCGCTCTAGAAATTGATATAACTAGTAAATCACTGCCTCGTTTGCCAATCTATTCTCGCTTAGGAGTCCCAGAAATCTGGTGCTATGATTCTGGCAAACTAACAATTTACTTACTGCAAGAGGGTGAGTATGTAGAACAAGCAAAGAGTAGGGTTTTTCCTGAGTTGCCGATTCAAGAGCTTCCTAGTTTAATTGAGCGCCATCGGGCTGATGGTAGGCGGGCAATTCGGCGAACAGTGCGAGATTGGGCAAGGAACTATTTTTAAAACATTCGAGATTTTTGGATAATATTTAAGTCATATTAATGTCAAGTAATAAAGAATTATAGCGTTAATCATACTTATAAGATAAAGTCAAGTTTATTCCCCCTACTCCCTACTCCCTACTCCCTACTCTCTAAAATCCCAAGGGCGTAAGTAACTTACCCAAGTTAAAACCCCTATAACTGGTATAGTTAAAACGGCAAACCATCAGATGCACTACCAATCAAAGTATGCCTAAGGCTGATGTTATTGGATTAGGACGGTCAGGTCTTGCAGCCGCAAGACTCCTAAGAAAAGAAGGTTGGGATGTCACTCTCAGCGATGCCGCTAGCCCTGAACGCATCGCTGCACGTTATACCCCAGAAGACTGGCAACACCAACAACAACAGCTTGCCAGAGACGGAATTAACCTTAAACTGGGTTATTCCCTAACCCTAGACTCTTCAGACTTACCCCAGCTAATTGTAGTTAGTCCTGGTGTTCCCTGGGATATACCAGTGTTAGTTGCGGCCAGGACCCAAGGCATTGAAACCATAGGGGAAATTGAACTAGCTTGGCGTTATCTCCAATCCTGTCCATGGGTAGCTGTTACTGGTACTAACGGCAAAACTACTACCACCTCCCTGATTGCTGCTATTTTTCAAGAAGCTGGTTTCCATGCCCCCGCCTGCGGTAACATCGGTTATGCGGCTTGCGAACTCCTGCTAGCACCAGAAATCAATGGCAAAGCCCAGGAAACATCCCCAATCGATTGGGTAATTGGGGAAATCAGTAGTTACCAAATCGAATCTTCCAAAGACCTTGCTCCTCGTATTGGTGTCTTGACAACCTTGACCCCTGACCACCTCAGCCGCCACAAAACCCTGGAAAACTATTATGACATCAAGGCATCTTTACTGCGTCGCTCCCAGTTACAAGTTATCAATGGGGATGACCCTTACCTGGGTAATTTGGGCGTAAACTACTGGCCTGATGCCTATTGGATCAGTATCACAGGTGGTCAGGGGGACAGGAATTTTCAACCTTGGGCTTACATCCAAGATGACTGGGTGATAGCAGACTCAGAACCGATCTTGCCAGTGAAATCCTTACAGATGGTCGGAGATCACAATCGACAAAATTTATTAATGGCAGTGGCAACAGCACGATTGGCAGGAATTGAGAAAAATGCGATCGCATCCGCCATTGCCAAGTTTCCTGGTGTGCCCCATCGCCTAGAAAAGGTGATTACCTGGCAGGGGATAGACTTCATCAATGATAGTAAAGCCACCAACTATGATGCGGCTCAAGTCGGTTTAGCCTCAGTAGCTGCACCGACTATTCTAATTGCTGGTGGTGAAGCCAAAGCTGGTGATGATACCAGTTGGATTGAGACCATTAAACTCAAAGCAGCGGTTGTCTTACTAATTGGTGAAGCTGCACCTGCTTTTGCAACACGCCTTAAGGAAGCTGGCTACTCCAGTTACGAAATTGTGGAAACTATGGCGAAGGCAGTACCAAGAGCAGCAGAACTAGCTCAACAGTATAATAATGCGGGTGTTGTCCTGCTCTCTCCCGCCTGTGCTAGCTTTGACCAATACCAAAGCTTTGAACATCGGGGGGATGATTTCCGCAGGTTGTGTCAGCAGCAGTTCAGTACTATTTAGCTAGTAACTCACGGTAACGTCCCTAATTGGAGAGCCATGTTATGTCTAGCCAAAACTTTCGCAAGCCAGAATTTAGCAGAGAACTGCGCTTAGGACTAGTGGTTTATGGTGGAGTCTCTCTAGCCATTTATATGAACGGTGTTTGCCGAGAATTTTATAATGCTGTTCGCGGTCGAGGTATCTATAAACTTGTTAAAGCTCTCACCGATTCTGATATTGTTGTTGATATTCTCTCAGGCACGTCAGCGGGAGGGATTAATGGGGTTCTGCTTAGCTACGCTTTGACCAATAGTAGTCAGGATGAAGTAATCGATTTTGAAAACTTTGCCCAAATTTGGCGGGAAAATGGCAACATCCGCAAGCTCATGCATCAACCTAGCCTTAGTCAAGGTAAAAATGATGGGGAATCTATTTTAGATGGCAAGGGCTACTATCAAGATGCCCTAGCTAAAGCCTTTGAACAAGGGCAGATTAATAAAAAGAAAGCACCCTCAGACGAGTGGGTATCTTCGTTTAATGAATTAGATTTATTTGTGACAGGAACTGATGTTATAGGACGGGTTGATACCGTTTTTGATGATACCGGACGGGTGATTGATCTTAAAGACCACCGCACTATCTTTCATCTCAAGCACCGTCAAGGTCGCAAAGAGCCCTTTAATCCCAATTTAAACCCAAACCATTCCACTGTCAAAGACACCTATCAAGCTCTGGCAAAACTGTGTCGCATTACATCGTGTTTTCCAGTTGCCTTCCCTGTAGTTACCGTTGAGTTAGATAATCCTAGCAATCAGGTCGATGCCAAGTTAGTAGAATGGGGAATCCTTAACAATCGCAAGTTACCGGAAACCCCTCCAACCGGTGGGTATCAATTGCACTTTGTGGATGGAGGGGTGCTAGATAATCGGCCTTTCAGTTATACCATCAAAGAAATGTATTATCGTGCCGACTATTATCCAGTTGAGCGCAAGTTATTTTATATCGATCCCAGTCCAGATAATTTTGCTGGCAGCCAAAAGTTTAATCAGATGCCAAAGCCTGATGTCTGGGAGGTGATCCAGGAGTCGTTGTTAGGAATACCGACCTATGAAAGTATTAGTAATGATTTGGGGTTAATCAAAGACCGTAACCAGAAAATCCAGCGCTACCAGTCTCTACTAGCAGATGCGGAATCCCCCTTATTTGCTAAGGCTGACAACTCCCAACAGACAACGCTCCCAGTTGAGACGGGAATTTATTGGCGTAGTCGTCTGATTAGCTTACGCGATCGCACATTACCTCTAGTCTTGAGAATGTCTCAAGTCAGTAGCACCAAATCTTACCAAGAAACCTTAAACAAGCAAGTCCTTTTAGATCAAATAGCTAAGCTACTGACGCAACACATTACTGAACCGGAAAAACGGGAAAATCACGACATTATTCTCCAAGACCCTAGTCAACAGATTAGCAATCTCGATATCGAATATGCCTTAAGGAAGCACTTCTATATCGTTAAAAAAGTTTGTCAGTTGATGAATCAGGATCCATCATTATCAGAGTATAAAACGCTCCAATCCCTAGCCTTAAGGCTAGGTCGTCACATTAAACTCCTAGAAGTCCTTAAGATGGCATTAACTAAGCTGTTGAATCATCCCCAGGTTAGTCAATCCTTCTATGACCTGATATCATCCTTTCAAACGAATCAAAGTTCAGAGTCTACGGATAATCTGCGTAGTCAGATTTACAACCGTCTACTCCGGTTATACCGTTTCTTGCTCGATGCTAAGGGGCTAGCAGAATTTGTACCACAAAACCATCAGCAATCTTATTTAGAAAAAGTCCCAGCCTATTTATTGCAAAAATTACCAGAAGCAGCAGAACAATTAGCTGCTAAATCTGAAACCCAGACAGTTGGAAAAACCACCATGGACTGGTTGCCCCAGCCACTAATTTCCAGCATTTTTGAACAATTTCAGCAAAAAGTTAATCAACTAGAGCAAGAACCAAATCAACTTCAAAAAATCTGGCTTGCTGAAAAATATAAAGATAACGATAATGAAAATAATGGAAAACAATACTCCTCCGTTTTGTGCAAGATAGAGGAAGCATCAGAAAAATTCATTGAACTAAGTGGGCTAAATCAGTCTGAAGAAATATTGACTCGTTTTAAACGATTTCGAGAACTCGATCAAGTTCTGTATCCCTTTGAGTATCTATCTGAAATTGAGGAAAAAGACCTGATCGAGACGATTCGGATTAGTCCAGATGATGCTCAGCTAGGTTTTGGTAAAGGGCAAAAATTAGATAGTAAACTCGCGGGAAATACCTTAAATGCTTTTGGCGGTTTCTTTAAAAAGTCTTGGCGTTCCAATGATATTATGTGGGGGCGCTTAGACGGATTAAACCGGATAGTGGAAGCTTTACTTACTCCTGAAGGTATTGCTAAGTTTCCTAATTTTTTGAAACGACAAGCTCAAGAATATAACATTCCTGAAGCGGGAGAAGAATTTGATCAGTTTAAAGAACAGTACTTAGATTTTTTAATTCAAGAGTCTTTCCCTAACGCTACGGCTGATCACCAGGATAAAATTAAAGATCATCTACGTAAGCTGGCAACTCCTAATCCAGATCTTTCTGAAGCTGATATTAAAACAATACTGGATGATTTAGTCTTGGAAGGACATCGTGATATTCTCAGCACTGACCTACAGAATGTGATTGAAGATGAAATTTCTGAACAACTAGAGTGGAGTAACCAGCGAGTTCAACCTGCTGCTCCTAACGATAGTCTAACCACAAGTCAAACCACAATACCCCAGTATAGTCTAGTTGAGGGTAGTTTTAGTGAAACCATTAGTCTACTAGCAGCTCAGGAATTAGCTAGGAAAAGCATTGACTCCTTACCCCAGGGTAAAGAAAAGTTCTTTCTCAACCATTACCAGGTGGGTTCAGAGACATTCTCAAATGATATTCCCAGTACTATCCTCACAAATCTCGCTACCCGAGCTGCCCTGATTCTGCGAGATATGCTGATCACTGTATTAGGCGATCGCACTCCAGGCTTCGGTAGTAGTTTGATCTATCAAGTCTTGAATAAATCCTTAGAACTATTTTATTGGTGGCAACAGATTAGCCAATCATCAGGGATTAAAAAGGGTGATGGTAGTCGCCAGAAGTTGATTTCCCGGGTAGTGCAAGTAGCCTTGTTGCTGATTGCTATCCTGTCTGTGGTTATTATAATATATCGGTCATGGGTATGGTTTGCGATCGCATTTCTTACTGGGGTGTTGTCTTGGCTTTTAGGGAATCCTTGGAAAGCTATAGAAGAGCGATTAATTATCAAGGATTAATTATCAAGTATGTGTGCGTTGACGTAGCGATTCTCCTTTCGAGACACTACGTCAACCCATAGCTGTTTGCCCCATCTCCCGCTAACCCTTTCGGGCAAAGCCCGACGCTGCGCGAACGGGTATAACGGGAGGGGAATTGGAGTTGAATGATGGGCAATAGTTCGGGAGTAATCACAATTACCAATTACCAATTACCAAGGTCACTAAAAAGATTGCTGCATCGCTTTGAGTTGCTCTAGCTGTTGATGTTGTTGCTCTATTTGCAGTGACAGGGAATCACACACTAGCTCACATAGCTCAAAGATAAAGGGATTAGCTATTTGGTAGAAGACATTGATTCCTTGTTGATTGCGAGTTACAATCCCTGCTTTAGCCAGGATTTTTAAATGCTTGGATACATTGGCTTGACCTAAGCCTGTTTCTTCGATAATTTGACTAACATTTTTTGAGCCGGACTTCAGACAACAGATAATCTGCAAGCGACTTACTTCAGATAAGACTTTAAAGAAATCAGCGATCAGGGTCAAGGAAGTAGGGGATAACTGGGATATCTCACAGTCTGGAGGTTGCTCAGTCCTCAGAGAGGATTTTGGCAAAGAACTTTTAAGCATAATAGATTGGCTGACAGTGGGAATCAAGACTAGGCTTTATCTATTATATTATTATACGGTAGTCTTAGGGAGTAGGGAGTAGGGAGTAGGGAATAGGGAGTAGGGAATAGGGAATAGGGAATAGGGAATAGCGATTTATGAATTTATTACTATCTAATACTACTAATAAAAAACCGTATTTTTACCTATATAAACCCTTGATTAATTACAAAAAAAACGCTTTAAAATAAATTACTTAAATCATAAAAATAATAGCTAAAATACCATCAATACAAAAAAAATAAAGATACAATAAAAAACAGGGGTTACTGATTAATGGAATGATTGAGAGTAATTGATAATTGGTAAGCTGTTGCCCATTTAAATTGGATATTATTCAGTTATAAAAATAACCCCCTGCTCCCTGCTCCGAAGTCCCTGCTCCCTGCTCCGAAGTCCCTGCTCCGAAGTCCCTACTCCCTACTCCCTACTCCCTACTCCCTACTCCCTAAAACCAAATATTTTGTAGCTCACCCCACAAGAACACTACCTAACAATTATATCATGTCCTAAAGTCAAAATAAAAATGTCTAGGGATTTCCGGCTTCGTACTCTCAAACCTCAATATGAACAACTTTTTGCGACTTGTCAGCTCAGGCGAAACTGCCTAGAGCCAACTGGCCGCATTGCTCAAGAAATCCTCCAACGGCAAGGAAACTACAGATTAGTAGAACGGCAAACGGGGGTGCCTTGGTGGTTTGTCGGAATTTTACACTATCGAGAGCTGGACTTTCGAGACGCTCACCTGCACAATGGCGATTCTTTAACTAATAGAACAATTCGCTACCCACAAGGACGACCCATTGCTCCACCAGCTAACGGACAAGGATACACCTTTGTTGAGAGTGCCATTGATGCACTGCGCTGGAAACAGTTCCACACTGCCAAAGACCACTCAATCGCAGCAATGCTATGGGGGTTTGAGCTGTGGAATGGTTTCCGTGATGCTAAGGGGGGGAATAATTCCGAGTACCTCTGGAATGGCACCAATCACTTTAGTAGCTCACAGCATTGGAATCAATCCCTGGTAGGCAACAGTAATGACTCCTATGGTCAAGGGCACAAGATCGGAGCAGCAGCAATTGTTTGGTATCTGTATTACCAAGGAATGCTCGATCAACCGTTAGAGTTTGCCAGTCCACAAACTTCTGTTAATTGGCAACAGCCAACCAACACCGGATCAATTCAGTTCCTGGATCTGCTCAGAGGTTATGGGAAACTACCTCATCAAGATGCAGCACTAGCTTGGCTGCAACAACAGCAATCGCCATCAGTGCTCACTGAATTTGCTCGTCGCTGGCAAGATGATGCTGATCGCAAATTAGTGTCTGTGGGGAAGTCTGCTGTTGTACAACTCCCCAATGGCACTCAGTTACCGACTAATGTTGTACTTCCGCAACAATCTAAGACACCAGACAGTCGAGGCACTAGCCCACAGACAGGGATTAGGCTAAGAGTACTGAGCGATACTGTGTTTAAAACAAGCACCCAACAGTCCTATCAGCTGAAAGACTCACAAAAAGTTTTCGTCAAGGCAAACACTGAGTTTGAGATTACATCGGATCAGCCAGCAGAGAATAAGCATATTCAGGTTGTCCTGG
>NZ_JAAHIE010001439.1:0-1018 GCF_010671945.1 Moorena sp. SIO4E2 | reverse complement strand
GTTTACAGACGGCAATTGCTAGTCTCGAAACCTACAAAAATTTCTTCGAGGGTCAAGGAGAACTCGCCCCGTCAGGTGTCTGGGTAGCGCGTTATCAAGTTCGACAGCCCCAAAAAGCCTACTGGTATTACAAATTACAAGCCAGTTCACCCTCCTTCACAACCACAGGTAAAGCGCCCAAGTTAAGTAAATATAAGCATTTGGGGAAGGCTGGAAGTGAAGCCCATGTTGCCGGGGTGATGGCTGTAGCGAGAAGAACCATAGTTTCCGAATTACAAAAAACGATTGATTCTCTTAAAAATAGCTTATTAGATATTTCTTTCGACTCCGAGCTTAAAGATATCTAAGTCGGGATATTATTCGCGATTATAAATCGCGAATAAATTGTCTCTTTTTTCCAAAATGGGATGCTCCCAATTTTTTCCCATTGGGAATCTGTTAAGTCTCCTCTTGCGATCTCAGTCGAGGCAAGTTTTTCAGCGAGCGCTCTCATCACAATACCTGAATCATTTTACTTCACTATAGCAGTTTGCAGACACGCCCTAGTAACTTTTCCCAATATTTGTCAGGGTAAGCGCAAGAATCAATAAGCTGTAGCTTATTGATAAAAAACTGGGTTCATTCTCAACTATTAAACTCTATTGAGAATAAAGTTCTACGAGATTATAGGGGTTTCGAGCCACGATCAACCGATATCCAGCCAATGCACATTATGGGCAATTTTTTCTTGCGCTTACCCTGCAATATTTGTCCTGATTTTGTAGTGGAGTTACGATCTAGTTCAGATACTCTTAAATCTTGGCAAGATAAGATGGTTGAGTATATCGAAAATGGTGCTAATTTAGGCTGGTTAATCAATCCCCAAAAACGCCAAGTTGAAGTTTATCGACCGGGTTTAACAGTAGAAATATTAGATAATCCTGTTGAGTTGTCTGGTCAGGAGGTTTTACCAGGTTTTTTCTTGGATTTGCATCGGATTTGGGATTGACCAATACCTAAAAGGCTAATGGAAAAGCCG
>NZ_JAAHIE010001438.1:0-1026 GCF_010671945.1 Moorena sp. SIO4E2 | reverse complement strand
AATTTAAACGCTGACAATTGGTTTGCTAAGCACTGCCCACCCTACATCTATTACTTTTGCCTTAATAAGCACTACCCACCCTACATCTTTTGCTGGTCTGGTGGGCAGTGCATCATACCAATTTAAACGCTGACAATTGGTTTGCTAAGCACTGCCCACCCTACATCTATTACTTTTGCCTTAATAAGCACTACCCACCCTACATCTATTGCTGGTCTGGTGGGCAGTGCATCATACCAATTGAAAAGCTGACAATCCCTTTGCTAAGCACTGCCCACCCTACATCTATTACTTTTGCCTTAATAAGCACTACCCACCCTACATCTTTTGCTGGTCTGGTGGGCAGTGCATCATACTAATTTAAACGCTGACAATTGGTTTGCTAAGCACTGCCCACCCTACATCTTTTGCCTATTCCCTGCTCCCTACCCAAAACCCAATCCTAATGTCCCGATAGAGTAATCAGTAAAACTCCCAATACCATAATTGCTGCGCCAACTGCTCTTTCCTGAATTCCCGGTTCTTTAAAAATTAGACATCCTAAGATTACACTAATTAAAACACTCATGCGTTTAACAGCGATCACGTGGCTAACAAAGGTCATTTCCAGAGCTGTCATTTGGCACAAAATTACTCCGGCCTGAAAGAAACCAATAGGAACTATAGATAGTAAATATTTTGGAATTTGGTTTAATTTACTTCTTGATTTAGACAGCATTATCACTCCCATACCTGTGGCAATAAAGGTATGCATCGCAATTGCCCAAAATATTGGAGATGAATTTTGTACCCCCACCTTATCAACGTTTGATGTAATACTAAAAATTACAGCTACGGTTAACATTAGCTGAGGGCCTCGTTGCTTGAGTAGCCCTTTAAAAGGGGCGAGGTAACCGTTTCTTTTCTCTTTCAAATTCAAGCTATAAGACCCAACCACAATCATGATAATCCCTACCATATCTAAGGGGGTGGGATATTCTCCAACAATGATTGGGGATGTCACTAATAAAAATAACGGGGTGAAGG
>NZ_JAAHIE010001437.1:0-1027 GCF_010671945.1 Moorena sp. SIO4E2 | reverse complement strand
TATTAATTATTTTCGGGCGGGCAGGATGCCCACTCTACTCCTATTAATTATTTTCGGGCGGGCAGGATGCCCACTCTACTCCTATTAATTATTTTCGGGCGGGCAGGATGCCCACTCTACTCCTATTCATTATTGTCGGGCGGGCAGGATGCCCACTCTACTCCTATTCAGCGCGAAGATTCAGCAAGGCCAAAAAACCTAAACATATGCTGATCGCTGATCGCTGAAAGCTGAAAGCTGATAGCTGATAGCTTACTTTGATACTCCTTCCTCCACAAACCCCCTCACTTCTGATAAAACATACAATGGTCTGCCTTTAACTTCTTCATAAATCCGTCCTACATATTCCCCCAAAATACCAATAGATACTAACTGCACTGCTCCCAAAAAGAAAATTGCAATCATAATAGTGGCAAACCCAGTCACAGGAGAATTAGGTTCAAAAATCCGCCAGTAAAGCACTAACCCTGCCATCAATAGCGCTATCGCTGTTGCTAATAATCCCAAATAAGTAGCGATTCGCAATGGCACTTTAGAAAAAGAAACCAGTGCATCTACTGCTAGGGCTAAGGATTTACGAATGGTGTACTTGATATCACCAGCAAAGCGGGGGTCACGTACATAGGAAACAGAGGTTTGCCGCAACCCTACCCAAGAACGCAATCCCCGCACGTAACGGTTCCGTTCTGGCATGGCATTGAGTACATCAACCACCCGTCGATCCATTAAACAAAAGTCCCCCGTATCTATGGGAATCTCGACATTGGCTAGACGGCGCAGTAATCGATAAAATAGGTAAGCCGGAAAGCGCTTTAACCAACTTTCACGACGTCTCTGGGTGCGCTGAGCATAAACAATTTGATAACCCTGCTGCCATTTTTCCACTAGCACTGGGATGACCTCTGGTGGGTCTTGTAAATCAGCATCTAGGACAATAATCCCTTGACCCCGCACAAAATTTAGACCGGCAGTGACAGCAATTTGATGACCAAAGTTACGGGAAAGACTTAGGTAACATACCCTTGGG
>NZ_JAAHIE010001436.1:0-1027 GCF_010671945.1 Moorena sp. SIO4E2 | reverse complement strand
ATGATGGCTTTACCGGAACAGTTAGAACAGGAGCTGAATCAAGAACTCGAACGTTATCAGGAGGAAAGACAGATGCCTTTAATTAGTCGAGGGTCAGAAAGGGCAATGAAAAGGGGTCTGGAACAAGGACTTCAACAATCTCGGAAAAGCTTTCAAGGGACAGTAGTTAAAATTTTACAAAAGCGCTTTGAATCGGTATCACCGGAATTGGTGGCAGCGATTAATGGCATAGACGATATCTCTGGGTTGGAACAGTTGATTGATCACTCTCTTGAGAGTAACTCCCTTGAGGAATTTGAGCAGCTATTGGCACAACATCAGGTTAGTCAGGAGAATTGAGCACTATCACAGATGCGATTGGCCGTAGGCCACGCTACGCGATTGACCTTTGGTCACGCGGGGCGCGTTCGCATTTGTGATACCAGGAAACGGGCAAGATGCCCATTCCACATCACTCCCGCCTACTCCCGACTCTCTACAAGTCAATGAAATAATGATCCAAAGCACCAAGTCCGGGACCCTGAGTCTTCTGGTAATCCCTCCGAAACTGAGTCAAATCTTGGTATCCTGCTGCTGACGGTAGCTCGTTCACGCCATCGCTCAGTAACCAGAATTGTCCATCAATAGACCTCTTGCAAAAGTATTTTTCTAATAGTGTTCTTGATGCAGTCGCTCATGGGGGAAACCACGGCAGTCGCTCATGGGGGGAACCCCCAAGACCGCGCTGCCTCCCCAAGACCACTTAGGTGCGCTTTCCGTAGGCGAATTAAATTCGCCACGGGTCGCACCTCTGCATCGCTTTGCGTCAATTCTTGTCCACTGTTCCCAGATCCGCTGTTCCCTGTTCCCGACAACTGCCGCGAAGTCTAAACAATAGTCTTTCAATTTCCGTGGAGTCCAGCAGTACACCATGGCGTTTCACAAAATTCCGTACTAACTCCAGCACCGATGTCTGGTAATATCGCAGTTCCACCAGCACCGGAATTTTTCCTTGTATCCCTTCATCCCCCAACAATCGCACTAAGGC
>NZ_JAAHIE010001435.1:0-1028 GCF_010671945.1 Moorena sp. SIO4E2 | reverse complement strand
AAAGTAGAAACGATTTGGACCGATCCGTAAAATTGTTGGCATAATGGAATAATTCTAACACTATGCTGGTTACCATGTCTTGAACTTTGGCTTGCAGCACGATCAAGTCGTCTGGTAGTGCGATCGCATAAGCGCGGAAGCTGAGGCCGTAGGCCACGCTTTGCGTTCGCGTAGCGTCGGCTTTGCCGAAACGCTTCCGGAGCGTAGCGTGGCCTACGGCCAATCGCTCTTGTAGGGTGGGTTCGATTACACAAGAGCTATCAAGTGCGTACGCTTTTGTAGGGTGCGTTCGATTACACAAGATCTATCAAGAGATTTATTGACAGAATATCACCGAACGCACCATCCTACCCAATAGATCTTGTAGCATTTTGATAAACTAGGGATTAAGCTGCTATTTCTACAAATCCGACTTTGGTTTGAGGTTGAGGAATTTTTTCTCCTTTTTCGACCAAAACTTCCAGATAAAGTGCGATCGCCTCTTTAACATTTTCTTGGACTTCTTCCAAAGTGTCACCAATACTAACACAACCGGGTAAATCTGGCACAATTGCCCCCCAGTTGGTATCGCCTTTTTCATAAATTACTGCATATTTTTTCATCGTTCATCTCCTAACTGTACTTGTTTCCAAATTGCACCTAATGTTCCGATGGGTATATCATCACTTAGCTTACCTGGAACTACTACAATACCTGGCTTTTGAGAAGGAATTTGATCAACTCAAATAAGTGCGTTCGCTTTTAGCGGCTCCAAAGGAGCATCGCTCTTGTAAAGTGCGTTCGGTAACACAAGATCTATCAAGACATTGTTACTATCGCTTTGGTAGAGCTAATCTAATAAAAACGACAGTGGACGACTCATATTCTGAGCAAAGCCAAGGAGCCCGCAATCGCGGTATTGGTAGAGTAATTTCCCCTGTGAATCGAATAAGAAGGTTCCCCCTCGCTGGGTCAGATAAGCCCCATTGGGTACATAAGTATTCCAGTGGCTTAAAACCTCTGTCATATTCCGCAGCCGCAGGGTTGCC
>NZ_JAAHIE010001434.1:0-1029 GCF_010671945.1 Moorena sp. SIO4E2 | reverse complement strand
CAATTTTTTGTTCTCGACTGACCCCATTAAACCGATTTCAAAGCCCAAAACCCTTTTGTCAGCTAACTTGTAGCCGTTTCAGTGTGTTGGTTGCTCTAGGGATGCGCGGGCATTGAGCCGCTACGCGATGCTCGGTACGAGCCGCTACGCGAACGCATTACTGATAGTTAAACAGGTGCGCTACACTTTCTTAACGCACCATACAAGATAGGTGATTAGCTCAAAGGGCTACCGCTTCGCGATTGACCGTAGGTCACGCTACGCGATTGACTTATGGTCACGCTACGCGAACGCACTTAATAAAAATATCCCCTATCTCCCTATCTCCCGACTCCCTACTCCCTACTCCCGACTCCCGACTCCCTAAAAAAAAATCGGTCAAGTTTGGGTTAACCCCAATCCTTGACCGAATTCTGTACTTTAACCTTCCACAAATACAGCTGAGCTGCACTCAAATATCGATAATTTCAGATCAGTTATGACATGATTTCCGAGTTAGTCAGCAACTGCTGGAAAGCAATAACATCCGAACTCATTCTGCTTCATGTTGCTTAATATTCCTCCACAAAACAACCTTCACCATTCCTGATTTGCCAGGGGGCAACCCTGGCAAAATCCTATCTTAATCTACGTAAAAATATCGAATCAAAAAGGTGATAACCTCACCAGGCTTTCCGGTAGGCTCCGGAGTGCTCCACTCGTCTGGCTCCGCATACTTAAGGGAATAAATGGCATTAATTGTTTTGCGAACCTTTTCAGGAGAACCCACCAATAAGAGCTTGGCTTTCTTCGGTTTAGAACCTTGGTTGTCAGAAGGAGGAAAATTGTTACTCATCTGAAATTATCTCTTGAGTTTTTGTACACGATTAATTTATCAATAAATTAATCTATTGTCAAGGGGTTTAGAAATTTTTTTTTATTAAGAAATCGGGAATCGGGAATCGGGAATCGGGAATCGGGAATCGGGAATCGGGAATCGGGAATCGGGAATCGGGAATCGGGAATCGGGAATCGGGAATCGGGAATCGG
>NZ_JAAHIE010001433.1:0-1031 GCF_010671945.1 Moorena sp. SIO4E2 | reverse complement strand
AGGGTTTGCGCTAAAACACTCTCCACTGTTTTCGGGAGGTATTCCATCCCATTATATGCTGGAATAACAACAGTAACTTTTGGCATAGTCAAGTTCATTAATCAAGTTATTTAATCAAACTATTTTGCTAAAGTTAATATTAACTCGAAACAATAATAGGACAGATTAATTGTGGTTAAATGCAACATTAAACTGGAAAATTATGCTCATAATATTTTGGAAAAAGTAGCAAATATTTAACTATTTAATCTAGTCAAGACTAGACTGACTAATCATTTGCATAATTAAATCACGATAGCGTAGAGCAACCATGTCCCAGCTAAAACGCATCCCATTCTTTCTAGCCTTAGTTTTCCAATCTTTGCTCAAAGCCTGTGCGATCGCTCCAGCATAAACATCTGGATTGGTGACATCACACACAATACCAGCATCGCCAATCATATAGCGACGAATCTCATCATCAGTAGTAACAACTCCTAAGCCGCTAGACATTGCTTGTAGGTAAGCATTGGCAAATGGTTCATCGATAGAAGGGAGGGTAAATAGATTCCCATACCGATAAACCTCAGGCATTTGATTGAAGGGAAAGGTCTGTATGGCAAAGCGATTAGCTCCCAACAATTCCTCACCTAATGCTTGAAAATATTCACGGTCAGGTCCATCGCCACAAATCAGAAGACTCCCATAGGGAAGCTTTGCGATCGCTCGAATTGTCAGTTCAACCCGTTTGTGATCGTTATGATTTAAAGAAGCAACACACAACACAATCGGCTTGTTCAAACCTAGGTCGATCTGATTTCCCTCTGGCTTGAATCGATCCATATCTACGCCGTTGGGAATAATTGTGACAGGCTGATTAGGACGCTGTTTATCAACAAAGTCAGCCATGGTCTCAGAGAAAACCACCAGATGATTGGGACAAAATCGCAGGCTTCGCGCCAGTGATTGTCCACCGCCAGTCAAACCAGTGTGTGCTTTAAACAGAATGGGTGTGCCAATCAGTGCTCTTACAAAAGCTGCCATGGCCAAAC
>NZ_JAAHIE010001432.1:0-1032 GCF_010671945.1 Moorena sp. SIO4E2 | reverse complement strand
TACATTCTTAATTCTACATTCTTAATTCTTAATTTTTAATTCCCCATTCTTAATTCCCCATTCTTAATTCTACATTCTTAATTCTACATTCTTAATTCCCCATTCTTAATTCTACATTCTTAATTCTACATTCTTAATTCCCCATTCTTAATTCTACATTCTTAATTCTACATTCTTAATTCCCCATTCTTAATTCCCCATTCTTAATTCTACATTCTTAATTCTACATTCTTAATTCAATGTAATTACTGTCACTTCTGGTGGACAAAATAGACGACCTGGCCAATAAGTTCCTAAACCACGATTAGTATACAACTGATTTTTACCGATCGAATGTAAACCCTCAGACCATTCCCAGTGCTTAGTTACTTTTGAACATACTTTCAAATACGGTATCCAGGGCTGCACAGATTTAGGAATATACTTCCGGAGGGTTTTCAACAATGCTGGCGCAGGTCCGATTCCTGGAATCACAATCTGACCACCATGGGTATGACCAGACAACTGCAAATCCACTCGCCAACGCTGTAATATCTCCGCAGTATCAGGGTTGTGGGATAAGACAATCCGGGGTGTTTTGGGGTCAATTTGATTGAGCACTGGACCAGGATTGAAATCACCAGACCAAAAATCAGCAAGTCCTACTAGAGGTAATTGTGCTCCAAACGGATAAGCGATCGCATTCCACAACACCTTCACACCAATCTTAGTTAGAGCCTGAGTAATTGTTGCTTTTGAATGACGCCAGGCTAAATCATGGTTACCCAGTATAGCATAGATTCCATGGCGACTTTCCAGGTACTTCAATCGCCGCGCTAGTAGATAAATAGGAGTCGGGCTATTGGTTACGTAGTCGCCAGTTAACACGACTAGATCAGGTTCAGCTTGATTAGCGGCTTCAATAGCGTCAGCTAAGATATTTTCTCGTAACTGCTGTCGATCATAATGTAAATCGGATAGTTGTACAAGTTTTGTGCCTCGCAATGACGTAGGTAAATCCGCGATCGCAACGGTGACTTTTTCTACCTTTAA
>NZ_JAAHIE010001431.1:0-1032 GCF_010671945.1 Moorena sp. SIO4E2 | reverse complement strand
TTATGACTGGTATAACCCATAGGGGATATGTCGGCTAAAATTAGCGTAAGCGGTCAGCTGATACGCGACACGCTGATAGCTGATAGCTTACGAATTAGCTGACATGAAGGGAATAATTTTACCATCAATGATTACTTTTCTGTCGTTGATGATTAACATAAGTACGAAGAACGTTATTAATTGATGATTGATAGCCTTTTCCTTGACTTTTGAACCAGTCTATGATGTCACTATCTAAGCGAATAGAAATCGCTTTTTTAGTAATCGGTTTAACTATTTTGGCATTTTCCCAAAAATTATCGTCTAACTCAGGTATATCTGAGGTATCAATGGCAGAGTCAGGAATAGTTTTGATTTCTTCAAGTCGTTTGGGCGAGATACTCATAATACTTTCTCTTTTCCTTAGGGGTAGCTTTTCGAGCAGAAATTAAGCGAATTTTGCTGTTTCTTTCAGTGTGGGCTACGGTGACAATGACAACGCCTTGTATGGAACCGATGCTAATTTCTCTGATTTCATCATAATCGTATCGTTCATCAATTGACGTAAAAACGATTCCAAAGAATATTTCCTGTGCTTCTTCAAAGCTGATGCCATGTTTTTGCTTATTTTGTCGGTTTTTGTTTTCGTCCCATTCAAATTCCATTAATTTGTATATACTTTTTGTATATACAAGCCTTATAACATAAAATTTAGTTTTTGGTTTCTATTCCACTTTCCGGTAAATGGTATATGGACGCGATCGCATTCTAGGGTAAGCGCAAGAAAAAATTGCCCTGTGCATTGGCTAGATATGCTGATAGCTTATTGCTTACCTAGGGAGTAGGAGTATGAAGTAAGGTGAAGTAAATCAAATGGCTCTGATAATTATGAAAAACGCTAGAATTATTTGTGTGGAAAAACAAACCGTAAGCACTCAGCTGATACGCGACACGCTGATAGCACCTCAAGTAGCGTGCGCGTAGCCCATAGGCTTACGATAAACCCTACCGAAATTAATATCCTGGATAGGTTGGGCATCTCAGATGAAGACT
>NZ_JAAHIE010001430.1:0-1033 GCF_010671945.1 Moorena sp. SIO4E2 | reverse complement strand
TGGCTTTTGTGGTCTGCACTCCAACGGTTTCATTGCTTACTTTCGTCGTGACCAGACTCTTTCGAGCCCTTTACATGAGGACTGGGGAGAAGTACCCCAGAGAGAGTCGGCTCTCTATTCATCAAATGCGACTTTGCACGTCGCGCTTCGGATCATACGGCTCCTCATTATAGGAACCATTGTCATTGGTACCTTGACCACGGATTCTCATCCAATGTCTTGGAGTTGATTTTGGTTCCGTGTTTTGCATCGTGACAATGTAGGTGTAATAATTCCAGATTTTTGTCTTTGTTACTTCCACCTAGTGTGCGTGGTAGAATGTGATGCTTTTCCAGTAAGTCGCCATCCCTGAAGGTAAGCCCACAATGAGCGCATTTCCGGAAACGAAACCTTAGATAGTGGAGCCTTACTACAAAAGACTTCAACCTTTTACGCATAACCTACCAACTATAAAGGCTCCACTATCTTACGGTAACTTCAAACCCTTCTTGCCGTTCTAAAAGCCTTCCCTTCTGAGTGGTCATCTCAGGATGCTTTCTCATTCTGGTACTCCAATAGATTAAGTTTCCATCGTAGGGGCTTCTAGTTTCCTTGACTTTAGCATGCCTTATAATTTTGGTTTTGGCATGTTTGGGGAGGTAGTTATCCTCGTTAGTCATGAATGTCCAGTTATCCCCTTCAATGGTTCCCCAGTATTTATTGTTTACCCAGGTTCTTGATTTTCTGGGATGTCTCCTATATCCCCATCTCCGTAATTTATTCCATAGCATGTGTCCTAATTCGCTGAATGTTTCTTTGCTACAGACAGTTCTGTTGTAATTACTCCATCCGCGTATAATAGGTTTTAGGTGGCTTATTAAGGCTTCCTGTGGGGCAGCTCTATGTTGTTTGATTACATTTGAGAGCCAGGGTACAGCGGCGAAAAATTATGGCTCAGATAAGTTAGACTGTAGGGGAATCGAAGCTTTTAAAACCTTAAGCATATACCTTGGATCCATACTGGCTCGTTTGACTTTTTGACGAGTACTGCGTT
>NZ_JAAHIE010000143.1:0-14967 GCF_010671945.1 Moorena sp. SIO4E2 | reverse complement strand
AGGACTCACGGATGGAATCAGCACGGGTGAAGATCAAGCGCAGTTCAATATCCTCTGGCAGGGTAGTTTTTAGTTGAACAACCGCCTTGCGAACCCCTTCTTCCACCGAGACTAAACTGCTACCAGTGCTGCGCAGCACAGAAAAGGCCACCACTGAATCCCCATTCAGATAGGCAGCTTTCCTAAGATCACCAAAGCCGTCGGTCACCTCTCCCAAACTGGAAAGGGGAACATTTGCGCCATCTGGGAGTACAATACGGTAGTTTTTTAACTCTTCGACTGTCTTAGCACTTCCGAGAGTCCGAACATTCTGTTCAGCGCCGCCGATGTTACCGCGACCACCGGGTAAGTTGACATTAAAAGTCCGAATTTGGTCATTAACTTGGGTAGCAGTGATACCAAAAGCTTGTAATCTAGCGGGGTCAAGGTCAACTCGAATTTCCCGGTCAACTCCTCCGAGTCGATCAATTTGGGCAACTCCCGGTACATTAACCAGATCACGGCTAATTTTCCGGTCAACTAGATCACTCAACTCCTCCACCGAGCGTTTGTTAGAAGCTACCGCATAGGTCATCACTGAACCCCCGGAAAATTCTAACCGTCTGACAATAGGTTCGTTGATATCTAGGGGCAAACTTTGGCGAATTTGAGCTACGGCATTGCGTACATCATTCGTTGCCTGATTGCTATCAGTTCCCAGGACAAAATTGATAACGGTTCTTGAGCTGCCATCAGTAACCGTGGAGCTGATTTGGTCAATATTTCCGAGGCTAGCAACAGCATCTTCAACTTTTTTCGTGACCTGGAATTCCAGTTCTGCAGGTCCTGCTCCTGGCTGGGTAACAGTAACCATCACCGCTGGAAGATCAATATTAGGGAGCCGATCAATTCCCAACTGCATAAAGGAGAATAGACCGACTATTCCTAAAACCAGGAACATGACCAGAGTAGCAACCGGATTTTTAATTGACCAAGAGGAGACGTGGAAGGACATCTTTTAAATAGTTGAAGGTTGAACGCGATCGCGTGGCCTATTGGCCAAGGTTAGTTGGTTGAAGGTTAGTTGGTTGAAGGTTAGTTGGTTGAAGGTTAGTTGGTTGAAGGTTAGTTGGTTGAAGGTTAGTTGGTTGAACGCGATCGCGTGGGCTTTTGGCCAAGATTGTGCCCGTAGCGTGGGCTTTTGGCCAAGGTTATTTGCCCAATATCGAACCTGTAACCGGCTAACTTTCAACCGTTAATCAACATGGAAGCTGTAACCGGTTAACTTTCAACCGTTAATCAACATGGAAGCTGTAACCGGTTAACTTTCAACGCTTCTATGGAGTTTCTAATACTTGGACGGGATCGCCGTCTTTGAGGAAAGCAGCACCTTTGACTACAATGCGATCGCTTGCGGATAAACCACTCTTGATTTCTACTTGCCCACTAGGGAGCAGTTCTCCCATTACCACTGGTTGTGCTTTAACGGTGTTATCTGCTTCGAGTCGGTAAACGATAGCGCTAGTGTCGGCTTGGGGCAATACTGCTTTCGATGGTATAGTTAGACCGGTAGTGGCTGAGGTGGTGATGGAGCCTTGTAAAAACATCCCTGGTCGCAAGGTGCCGGAATTGGGTAAATCTACTTTTACCAGAGCCTGACGAGACTGCTGATCAACTATCGGGTCAATTTCTCGTACTGTTCCAGAAAGCTTCAGGCGGCTATCTCCTTTAGAAGATATTTCTACTGGTTGTCCAATCTGAATTTGGGACAGTTGGGTTTCGGGTACCCTTAATAACAGTTCCAAACGCCCCTTTTCGATAATGGTAAAGAGTGTTTCTGACGAAGAGGTAATATCACCGACACGGGCATTTCTAGTGGCTACTTTGCCACTGACTGGTGCCACCACTTGGGTATCGTTCAGTTGCGCCATCACTAACTGGACTTGTGCCTTTTCTCTAGCCAGTTGAGCTTGGGCTTGAGCAATTACTTCTGGACGGGAACCAGCCAATCTTTGCTGGAGCTGCTGTTGCGCTTCTACGACAGCGGCTTCTAACTGAGCAATTTCTGGGGAGTTGGTGTTTCGTGTTTGCTCAAGGCGTTGTTGGGCTTCAGATAAATTCGCTTGAGCACTGAAATATTGACTTTCCACCTCATTATAGCGGTCTTGGGAGATGGCTCCCTCGGCAATCAATTTTTCCTGGCTCTCGAAGCGACGTTTAGCTAGACTCAACTGTGCAACAGCCGATGCCACTCGGGCTTTGGCTTGGTCAATTTGTCTAGGGATACTGGCTTGGGCCTGTCTTAGACGAGCTTGGGCTTGGTCTAGACGAGCTCTAGCTTGGGCTTTTTCTTCTGAGCGTGTCCCTGCTTTGAGTTCTGCTAAACGGGCTTCAGCTTGGGCAACTGCTGCCTGAGCTTGAGCTAACTGTGCCTGAAGCACAGCATTATCTAGCCTGACCATTACTTGTCCGGCCTTGACAAATTCCCCTTCTCTAACCAGTACCTGTTTAATCTGTAAACCCGTTGCTTGGGACTTGACCCTAATCTCCTCAAAAGCAGCAACACTACCAATAGCTTCTAGGGTACGGTTAACTGTGGTGGTTTTTACGTCTGCCACCGTAACAGTTTGAGCAGGTACAGCAGAGGGGACAGCCGCAGGGGTTTCAGCAGAGGGGACAGCCGCAGGGGTTTGAACAGTTTCAGCAGGGGAATCGGTTTTTTGAACCTTTGGAGCTGTCCCGATCAATCGCATTCCTAGGAAGGTCAGCATAATTCCCATACCCATGGCCATCACTAAACTACCTGCTCCTAATGTCAAGGAGTTTTTGGATTCACTAGTCTCGGATCTGGGTAATGATGAGGCTGAATCCTCCTGTTGGTGATTAGCTTGGTGTAATGGTTGGTGATCTGGCTCAGTGATAGTGCCAGAGCCATTCAGCTGAGATCTCTGTTGGTGATCTGGCTCAGTGATAGTGCCAGAGCCATTCAGCTGAGATCTCTGTTCATCTAAAGTGTTTCGGGTCATGGTTATTCCCCTGTTACTGGTAGTGCTGGGTAATTTTATTAAAGAAAGATGATTTTTTAGGGTTACTTCTTAATATAACTTAAAAATTATTAACTTAAAAAGTATTAGGACCTGAGCTGAAACTGTCTATCCATGTTTTTTCTTAATCAAATAAGATGTATAATAGTTAATCACATAATTTAGTCACCGATTCAGCCCTCCCCAACATCGACATCGGCAAAGCATCGCCAAAGAGCACAGAAAAAAGCCCACAGAAAGAAAGCCCACAGGAAGCGATGCTCCTAAGGAGCCGCTACGGGAACGCGAAACCTACAAGTCCTTTACATCCAAGTCCATTGAGTCAAACGACTTAGAGAGTAAACCTACTTAGAGATTGATACCGCAACGTCTATATCTTCAGACTAATTGGCAGATCAGACTAGATTGTCTCAGTTTTTCTTTCATAGGTGCGCTTTCCGCATCTAATTATTAAATTCGCCACGGGTCGCACCTGTTGTTGCCTCAGTTTTTGTGTGGCATTTTCCTCTGTTTGCTGACCGATAAAACTCTAGTAGTAGTTATAAGATATACCTTTTAAAAAGGTCTAGTCATGGGTGGAAGTAGTGATAAATTTCCTTGGATAAACGCAAACCAATGCCTGGTACTTCAGCAAGCTGTTTAACCGATGCGTTGCGAATATAATCAATGGAGTTAAAGTGAGCCAATAACTGTTTTTGCCGCTGAAATCCCAATCCAGGAATCTCATCTAAACGGGAACGATTTAACTGACTACTTCTTTGTTTCCGATGAAAATTCACCGCAAACCGATGAGCCTCATCTCTGACCCTGCGTAAAAGTTGCACCCCTGGTTGCTCGGGATCAGTGTTTAAGGGTAATGGCTCCTCTGGTAAAAATAGTTCTTCGTACTGTTTAGCTAAGCTTACCACAGGCACTTCTTCTTGTAAATTTAGCTCTTGCAATACTGCTACAACTGCTGACAGCTGTCCTTTTCCGCCATCAATAATTACCAAATCAGGCCAATCTTTTCTGAGTGTTGAGTGTTTAGTGTTGCTTGTTGATTGTTGAGTTTTGGGTGTTGAGTTTTGGTTGTTGAGTGTTGAGTGTTTAGTGTTGCTTGTTGAGTTTTGATTATCTGCTAGTTCTGGTTCGAGTTGACTTTTTTTGAAGCGACGGCGAATCACCTCAGCAAGGCTAGCAAAATCATCGGAGTGACCGACAGTGATATTAGGATTTTTGATCTTGTAGTGACGGTAGTGCTGCTTGGCTGGTGTGCCATCTAGAAACACTACCTGAGAAGCCACTGCATTGCTCCCCTGGATGTGGGAAATGTCATACCCTTCTATGCGCCGTGGTAAATCCGGTAAGTCAAGAATGTTAGCTAAATCCTCCATGGCTTTGGTGTTGCGGTCAACCAATCGCTGGGTGCGTTCCAGTTCATAGTTAGCATTGCGCTTGACCATTTCAATCAGTTCAGCTTTGGTTTGCCGTTGGGGAGTGAGTATAGTCACATTTCGACCTTTGCTCCGGCTCAAATAGTCAGCCAACATCTCCCCATCGGGTAACGGGTGTTGCACCAAAATTTCTGTGGGGATTTCCACCGCATCAGCAGTTTGGTAATGCTCTTCTAAAACCCGTTGTAAAATGGCTCCGAGTTCTATCCCCCCATTCCCTTGAGGGGCTACATCGGCAAAAAATCCCAAGCGCCCGACTAAGTGACCAGCACGGATCTGAAATAGTTGGATGCAAGCATGTTTGGCATCAGCCGCTAGTGCGATCGCATCTCGTGATACAGTATCGTCAGGTAAGGCTACTTTTTGGTCTGTACTGAGGGAATTAAGTCCAGTAATCTGATCCCTAATCCGCGCTGCTAGCTCAAAGTTAAGGGATTCTGCTGCTTGTTCCATATTGGCCGTCAGCATCTCAATTAGTTCCCCACTACGCCCTTGAAAAACCATAGCGATTTTCTGGATGGTTTGACGGTACTCTTCCGGTGTAATTAGTTTTTGACACACACCAGGACAACGACCTAAATCATAGTTAAGGCAAGGACGGTCTTTAAACAGAGGTCGAGGGCGTTGCCGGATGGGGAAAATCTGTTTGACCAGAGCTAAAGTATTGCGCAATAGCTTGACATCGACGTAGGGACCATAGTATTTATCCTGTTTATTCCCCATGCGCCGCTTACGGGTAATGAAGATACGGGGATAATCCTCTGACCAAGTGATGGCAACATAGGGATACTTCTTATCATCCTTGAGCAGTACGTTGTAGTAAGGTTGGTGCTGCTTAATCAGATTGGCTTCCAACGCTAGGGCTTCCGCTTCGGTATCGGTTACGATGAATTCAATATCAGTAACCTGTGCCACCATCATCGCAATGCGAGGACTCAGGGGTTGGGAGTCACGGAAATAGGAACGGACTCGCGTACGCAATTTTCGGGATTTGCCGATGTAAAGAATACTAGCGCTATGGTCACGCATTAAATAAACCCCTGGTTCCAGGGGAATTTCTTTCAATCGACTTTCCAAGGGTTCTGGATCTTGGATTAATGGCTTAGAACTCATAGCGTGAATGGTCTGTGGTCAACTGTTGGTTGTTATTTCCCGTGATCACCACTAGGGCGTGTCTTCTTGCCTCGGAGATCCCCCGTTGGTCCCCCTTAAAAAAGGGGGACTTTGAGTATGGCTCCCCCCTTTTTCAAGGGGGGCTGGGGGGGTGAATAATCTTGCGGAAAACTTTGAAAACACGCCCTAGGCTTTATTTTGTTCCGCTAGCCGATTTGAGATTACATCCAAAAATTTATCCACATTAAATGGCTTAAGAATATAGTCATGAATGCCTAGTTCTCTGATCTTCTGAATATTGCTGCGATCTGCACTAGCCGTCAGAAACATAAACGGAATTTTCGCTGTGGCTGGATCTTGACGTAGTGCCTGCAATACCCCATATCCATCTAGTTCAGGCATCATTACATCGCACAAAATCAAATCTGGTGGTTCTTGTTGAACCAACTGTACACCTTCAACACCATTTTCAGCACCCTGAGCGTCAAACCCTTCAATTTCAAGGAGTTCGATCAGATTTTCTCGAATAAAAATCTCGTCCTCAATTACCAAGATTTTATTCATTATTATCCTATTCAACCTAACTGTGAAAATTTAAATCTTATCAGAACCTTAGAATAAGATGCAATTATAAGGGATAGTTGGTGCATTAGCCCAATGGCATATTATTGGGGGTAGCCCAAGTTTCATTGATAGCCACATTAATATGAAACGATATGTTAGTGTACTCCAGTTGTTCTGGAGTACTGCGCTCACTGCTGAACTGGAATATCGGTTAAATTTTGCGATCGCTACCTTGAGCAGCCTAGGAAACCTAGCTGGTAGCCTATTCGGTCTATTCTTGTTTTACCGCACTGGCTACACCTTTTCCGGCTGGAATTGGGAAGAAGCCCTGGTCATACTAGGGATATTCACTTTACTACAGGGGTTTTCTGGCACATTCCTGATTCCCAATCTCAACCGGATTGTGGATCACGTCGAGCAAGGAACCCTCGATTTTATCCTACTCAAGCCCATTAGTTCTCAGTTCTGGCTGTCTTGGCGAAGTGTCAGCCCTTGGGGGTTACCAGACTTAATCTTCTCAATTATAGTAATAGGCTACGCTGGTGGACGCCTAAACTTAGATATCGGCAACTATCTTTTGAGTGTAGTGCCACTATGTTTTGGGTTGACTAGCCTCTACAGCATCTGGTTTATGCTGGGAGCAACAAGCATTTGGTTTGTCAAAATCTACAATGTCACCGCTGTTCTGCGCAGTATGCTAGAAGCTGGTCGATATCCCATCGTAGCTTATCCGGCTAGCTATCGGTTCTTCTTTACCTTTGTAGTGCCAGTGGCGTTCCTGACTACAGTCCCAGCAGAAGTGATGTTGAATCGGAGTGATACCTTTTGGGTAGTAGGTTCCGGTATTCTAGCCCTAGGATTGCTGTTTGCTTCTGGGATCTTTTGGCAGTTTGCCCTGCGTTTTTATACCAGTGCTTCTAGTTAGTAGGTGCGCTTTCCGTAGGCGAATTAAATTCGCCACGGGTCGCACCTCTTGATTCTTGCGAATCAAGCTAATATTGGTCATTCCATAAATTCTTGGTGCCAGATGGCAAAAGTCAGCAACGACCAAAGTTGGCGGCTGTTAGCAGGTTGGTAGTCTTGTATCAAGTTACAAACTTCCGGTGTAAAAATACCTGTTTCTGGCAATGTTTGAATTAACCCACAAACATCTTGCCACAGATAATCTTTGAGCCAAGAACCAAAAGGCGATCGCCAACCATACTTTTTCCGCTTTTCTACTACTTTTGGCAACAAATCTGAAAACGTTTCTCTCAGCAGTTGTTTATCTTTTTGCCAGCCCACTTTCCTGGCAAAGGGAATAGACATAGCATATTCAACAAATTGGTAATCTAAAAAAGGAGTGAGGGATGCCAACCCTGCTGGCGTACTTGTTTTATATGCCCTCATGCGATTTGATTCTTCAATATCCAACTTCAAATCCATGTAGAGCAGGGCATCTTGGTTGCTAGTAATGTGATTGTTGGAGAGCAAACGTTTTAATAGGTCCTGATATATCGAGTCTATGACTCCGGTATCTGTAGCGTATTCTCCCTGTAAGAGATGATTAAATTCAACTTTGCTGTAGGTAAACCAAGTATTTAATCTTTCTACAGTTAAGGGTGCTAAGTCCACTCTTCTAAAGGCTGTAGGATTAAAGTTATCTTTCAGTGGCCATTTGTTTCTGTTGGCATAGGCTAAGTTGCGCAACCACCTAGGTAATTTTTGCAAGAGGCTAATCTGCATATCTAATTGATGGCGCGGCTCACCTCCAAAGATAGCATCACTGCCATCCCCAGTCATTACTACTGCAATTCCTTGCTCCTTAAGCCATTCAGCTAGCAAGATCATGGTGACGTTAATCTGATTACTATGAGGCTCACCAAAATTTCTCACACAACGCCGCAGTGTGCCGATTAAATCTTGTCTCCCAGAGATAATCAGCTGACTATGTTTGGTACCAAAATGGGCACTCACTGCTTTAGCAACATCAGCATCAGAGTTACACTGATTCGGATTTGTGTTCCAGATTTCAGCATCAACAGAACCAATTTCAAAGGCTGTAGAAAAGGTGTGAACTGGTTCTTTTAAGAGTTTGCTCATCATACCCACAACCAGGGTCGAGTCTAAACCTCCACTCAGAAGTGCTGCGGGAGATAAATGACTGTTACGATCTAAGCGACGCTTTACCGCCAACTCAAACCGCGAACGAAGATTGTCTCTTATTTCTGCTTCTGGCGCACTCTGCAATGTTGCCACTTGCTTGAGTTGCCAGTAGCAATATAGCTCCGGTGTTTTTCCGGCTTCAATGATTAAACTATGGGCAGCTTGTAGCTTTTTTACCCCCTTAACTAAGCTCAAGGGAGCAGGAACGTATCCAAAAACCAGGTAAGATTGTAACCCTTGAGGGTCTACAGCTTTGGAAACAACAGGGTGTTCTAAAATTGCCTTGAGTTCTGAAGCAAAAATAAAAGTAGAGTGTACCTCATCGAAGAAGTAATATAGTGGTTGCTCCCCAAATCTGTCTCTCGCTAACCACAGCTTTCCAACAGAGCGGTCCCAAATAGCAAAAGCAAATGTACCATTGAGCTTATCAACAACCTCTGTTCCCCAAGCTTCGTATCCCTTCAGTAATACTTCAGTGTCACTATTAGGTTGAACATGAAACCCCAATGTTTCCAACTCGTCTCTGATTTCCAGGCAGTTGAAAATTGTACCACTGAAGACAACGACCCTTGTATGGTTAGAGTTCCACATTGGCTGATAGCTATCAGCCGTTAAGTCTCTGCTGATCAGGGGAACATGGGCTAGACCCACTCCATCCTCTGGTGTAATCTCTAAATAACTGTGATCAGAACCACTATAGGTAATTGCATTACGCATGCGCAGAAGCAAGTTCCGATCAAGATGCTTATCTGTAGCTGTGAAAATGCCTACTATACTACCCATTAATGCTGGATACCTCGAACAAAACAAATTGCGTTCGCGTTCGCGTAGCGTCGGCTTTGCCGAAAGCGTGGCCAAAGGCCGTTCGCGTTCGCGTAGCGTCGGCTTTGCCGAAAGCGTGGCCAAAGGCCAATCGCCCTCTAGTCGCTGAACAACTAACTCAACCACTAATTAGGGGACTTATGACTATAATTCCCGTAAGCCTTGACAAAATTACTATTTTGGTATCCAACGGCAAAATGGCGCTTTTTAACGGTGATTGGACAATTGTGAACTTAGGATTAATCTCCAGGTTGGTATAATAGGCAAGCAAAGCACCAACGAAAAAAGCGATGCTCCTTTCGCGTAGCGTGGCCTTTTGGCCAAGGAGCCGCTACGCGATTGGCCGTAGGCCACGCTAAAAGCGATTGACCGTAGGTCACGCTTCGCGATCGCAAAAATTACGGATCACCTGTTATATCAAGTCCGGTAAAATACCTATAATTAACGGGATGGTGGAAAGCAGCCCATTTATTTCACGAATCAGATAGGATTGCTATATAGCAATGGGTGTAATGGTGTTTTAAAATTAACTAGTTTTAAATTTAAATAAATGAAGCGATGCAGCGCTATTATAAATCTGCTTTACTCGAATAGTTTTTGATTATAGCAATGCTAAATAAATTGTAAATTTTTGTTCCCTGCTCCCTATTCCCTTTCCTATAGTTATAGCAGTCGCCAGGGCAGTTAGGACATGACAAAAGTCTCACACCCTTTGTAAGCGCAAGAGTTTTACTTCTGACTTCTGACTTCTGACTTCTGACTTCTGCTATACTAGGGCAAAGCATCGGGTTTATGACCTGATCAAATCAGAATAAACCATGGTCGCCCAAATGCTTTGCGCCTAAAGCAGTAATAAAGTTTTACTAACCTTGTGAACTCAATCCCATCCAATCGGTGTGGAAAAACTCACCCCTGGGTTTATCCAGCCGCTCGTAGGTATGAGCACCAAAGTAGTCACGCTGGGCTTGGGTCAGGTTTTGGGGTAAGCGATCGCGTCGGTAACTGTCGAAGTAATCTAGGGATGCACTAAAAGCAGGAACTGGAATCCCTAATTTGTTTGATACCGCTAGCACATCTCGCCAACCATCCTGACGATCCAAAATTGTTTGCTTAAACTCAGGAGCTAACAAGAGATTGGGGAGTTGGGGATTTTGGTTGAAGGCATTCTTAATCTTATCTAAGAAGCCAGCTCGAATGATACAACCTCCTTTCCAAATCCGGGCAACTTCACTCAAGTTCAGATTATAGTTAAACTCTTCCGATGCCCGACTCAAGAGTGCCATCCCCTGAGCATAGGAACACATCTTAGAGCAATAGAGAGCATCCCGGACTTTGGTAATAAATGCTTTGACATCGCCATCATACTTACCCACAGGACCAGTGATTTCCTTAGCTGCTGCTACCCGCTGATCCTTGAAAGAGGAGATGACACGAGCATTGACTGCAGCGTAGATGGTAGGAATTGACACCCCTAGTTCTAGGGAACTAACTACAGTCCACCGTCCAGTGCCCTTTTGTCCAGCAGCATCAAGAATCATCTCCACTAACGGCCCATTCGTGTCTGGATCAATGTATTTGAAGATATCCGCTGTAATTTCAATCAAAAAGGAATTTAGCTCATCAGTGGTGTTCCATTCAGCAAATACCTCATGGAGCTGCTTGTGATCTAGTCCCAAGGCATTTTTCAGTACATCGTAGGCTTCAGCAATTAGTTGCATGTCGCCATACTCAATGCCATTGTGTGCCATTTTCACGTAGTGACCAGCACCACCGGGACCAATGTAGGTAACACAGGGACCATCATCAACCTGAGCCGCAATTTTGGTCAAAATTGGTTCTAAATCCTGGTATGCTGATGAAGTACCACCAGGCATTAAACTCGGACCATTGAGGGCTCCTTCTTCACCACCACTGACGCCCATGCCAACAAATCCCAATCCTGTGGCTTCTAAATCCTTAGTCCGCCGCTCGGTATCTTGGTAGAGAGAATTGCCACCATCAATGATCATATCTCCTGGCTCTAGGAGAGGTTTGAGTTGCTCAATAACTGCATCAACTGGCTTCCCTGCTTTCACCATCACTAGGATTTTGCGGGGTCGCTCTAGAGCTTGAACAAACTCTTCCAAGGAATAAGCAGCTTTCACATCCTTGCCCTGAGCTCGCTCAGCCATAAATTTCTCGGTTTTGGCTGCAGTCCGGTTGTATACTGCGATTGGGAAACCACGACTTTCTACATTAAGCGCGAGGTTTTCCCCCATTACAGCCAAACCAATTACCCCAAAGGTCCGTTGTGTCATAAAAATCTCCTACAAAAAAGCTTATCAAAGTTACTTATCATTCAGCAAAACTATAAGAATACCCATCGTGGCGATGGACACATTGAATGTAGTTCTGAGATGCACTCAAGACCTTGTTGGAGGCACCGTTAAATGACCCGATCAGATCAAAATTTCCTTTGGCTCTGACGCTCTTGATGCGAACCCCTTTTAATCCAGCATTCTTTCCAGCCACCACATTAACGATATCCCCAGTTTTCCATCCCTTCACAGGATGCTTAGGTTTGTAACCTTTGCGAGGAAAGCCGTATTTGTCCATCTGGATTACCTGACGACAACCGTGACCCATCGCTTTGATTAAAAGAGGTTGTCTGGTGACAATCTTCAATGTGGCCACTTCCCCGACACAAGCTGCATCAACCCAATGACCCTTGGGTAATCCCAGCTTGATACGGTTGTACTGGGTTCTGCCACCAGTTCCCACTGCTACGGACAATCCAGTTTCTTTCAAACTTTGGTAAAGTTGCCAACGGGTGGAGTTGACCGCCGCCGCATCTAATAGTGGTTGCTTTGCTTTACCTAAAATCCGCTTTAGGACATCGGGTTTCCCCGATAAAAAATCCCGAGCATCAAGATTTCCTTTGGCCTGATTACACCCATGGCAGGCTAGGGTGAGGTTATTGACACGATTTGTCCCCCCCTTCGATTTGGGAACTATGTGTTCCACCTCTAGCTTGACCGAGTTCGCCCCACAGTAGACACATTGACGACCCCATTTCTGATACAAGTACTCCCGCACTTCATAGCCCATCAGCTCCCCCTGTTGGTACTCTATGCCAGAGATTTCCGGATTTTGGAGCTTTTGGGTATCGAACCGGACTAGCTCCTGGGAAATCCCACCAATGGGGGTGAGTTTCATCAATTTCAGCACCCAGGTCATAGTGGTTGCCACTCTGTGCTGTAGGCTCGGAGCCAACCAACCTTCTGGGCGTTTTCGGTTGTTGAAACGTGGCTTTCGGTAGCGGCATTTCCTGTTTCTACGGGAACGACGAACTGCTCTACGAGAGTCGAGAGCTGATTTGATTTTGGAGCCACGATGTTCTATTTCAGCAGACCATACCACCTGATTACCATACACAATAGCTAGACCAGTAATCTTGGAGCCAGGATCGATCTTGAGGGACATCGGTTTGGCAACGCCGTCTACCTGCTTTTTCAAGATAATGGTGAAAGGGTAACGGCGATATACAGCCGCCTTCCCAGCCGTTAAAAGCTTCCTGGCGGTAACGGGACGGCAGGGATTGAGGGGTTTATGGCTTGCATCTAAAACAAAGACGTAATTACACATGGTTTTGTGTTTACTCCCGTTAAGGGTAAAGTGTGCCTCGCTCGGCTATCAAAGCTTGTTAGGCTCCTGACACTGGCTTCACTAAATTAATTCATCACCTGTTTAATCAGAAGCGATAGAGCCTGGAGCTGGCTTGCACCCCAGGGTATCGTGACCTTCATAGCGTTTACCATTTGGTGAGCTTGACCAATCTGAAGACTCAGTAAAAACCCGATTTGAGCAGGTTTGCTAAGGTTTAGTAATTGGTCCGCCAGTTTTGCTGTAGTAGTTGTCTAGGGTGGATTCACTCCCAGGTTAGCCCGATATTTTGGGTTCTTGCCTAAAGAAGACATTAAGAGTTCTGGTAGTAATACCATTAAGAAATGCTACATTCACATATGCGGAAATTCCTGATTGACACCGATACCGCTTCCGATGATGCCGTTGCACTCCTGATGGCACATCGTTGGCCAGATGTCCAGGTTGAAGCTATCACTATAGTTAGTGGAAATGTACCTGTGGAACAGGGTGCAAAAAACGCCCTGTATACCGTCCAGATGTGCGGCGCATCCACCCCTGTCTACCTTGGCTGCCCTAAACCAATGCTCCGCCCATGCCAATATGCTCAATGGTTCCATGGTGAAGACGGTATGGGGAACATGCACTACCCTGAGCCCCAGGCTAAACCCCAGCTAGCTCATGGTGTGGATATCATCATTGATACTATTAAGACTAATCCCAAGGAAATCACCTTAGTTACTTTAGGACCACTGACTAATATTGCGATCGCATTACTCCGTGCCCCAGAAATAGCCTCCCTAGTAAAGCGTTGCGTGATCATGGGTGGAGCCGCTAATGTGGTGGGCAACGTTACTCCAGCTGCGGAATATAACATTTGGGTAGATCCAGATGCTGCTAAAATTGTCTTTCACAGTGGCATGCCGATGGAGATGGTCGGTTGGGAATTAAGCCGTGGTGAAGCAGCATTACTCCCCGATGAGATCGCACAAATCAAAAACTTAGGCACAGACATAGCACGTTTTGCTGTAGACTGCAACGCTAGAGCGTAAGACGCCAGTGTTAAGATTCAAAATTCCCGTGGCTTAACTGGCGAGGGGTTTGGGGAGCTATAAGTCCCGTGCTATATTCGCAGAATTAGCGTCGGGATACATGGACTACCCAAGCCAATTGAGGGGTTCGATGCCCCAAAAATTGGCAATTTAAATATTTTAACAAGACAATAAAATCTGTTAGAATATACTCATGGAAAGCATGACTTACACATATCGCATTCATCCAGATATTGACCAAGAAGCTAAAATGCTTGATTGGCTCGAACAATGTCGGCGTGTTTACAATTACGCACTGCGACAAAGAAAAGACTGGATAAATAGCCGTAAGTGTAGAGTTGACGCTTGTAGTCTCAGACACGAATATATTATCTCTGTTGACGAGCCATATCCCGATTACTACAAACAACAGAACGCACTGACGGTCGCCAAGAAAAATATTCCTGAGTTCAAAGCCGTTCACTCTCAAGTTCTTCAAGATGCTCTCAAGAGACTTGATAGAGCATTTAAGATGAGGCAACAGAGACAGTTTGGATTTCCACGCTTCAAAAAAGTCGGACGATATCGTTCTTTTGTATTTCCTCAGTTCAAATCGAATCCGATTACTGGGTGGCAAATCAAACTCCCTAAGATTGGCAAGATGCCCATTGTTTTGCATCGGGCTATTCCTGATGGATTTGTTGTCAAGCAAGTTCGGGTTTTGTTCAAGGCTTCGGGTTGGTATGCTCAACGGATTTTACAGTCTGACATTTCTATCCCCGAACCCATGCCTCATGGTGAACCTTTAGGGATTGATTGGGGTATATCCAGTTTTGTAGCTACTAGCCAAGGTGAATTGATTGATAACCCTCGGTTCTACATTCAGTCTCAAAGCAAGCTGAAATGGCTGCAACGCAGACTTAGCAAGAAAGAAAGAGGAAGTAAGTCTTATCAAGCACTGGCTAAAAAGATATCTTTGCTGCACGAAAAGATTAGCAATCAGCGACAAGATTTTCACTACAAAATCAGTAATCATCTTTGTCGTCAGGCAGGAATGATATTTGCTGAGGATTTGAATATTTTGGGACTGAGTAAAGGTATGCTTGCCAAGCACGTCCTTGATAGTGCCCCAGGACAATTTCTCAATATTTTGGATTGGGTTTGTCGCCAAACTGGGACTTACCATCAGAAAGTTGATGCCAAAGGTAGTAGTCA
>NZ_JAAHIE010001429.1:0-1036 GCF_010671945.1 Moorena sp. SIO4E2 | reverse complement strand
TTATTTTCGGGCGGGCAGGATGCCCACTCTACTCCTATTAATTATTTTCGGGCGGGCAGGATGCCCACTCTACTCCTATTAATTATTTTCGGGCGGGCAGGATGCCCACTCTACTCCTATTAATTATTTTCGGGCGGGCAGGATGCCTACTCTACTCCTATTCATTCCTTGATTCAGCAACGCCAAAAAAAAAACATATGCTGAACGCGATCGCGTGCGCGTAGCGCATTAGCTGATAGCTGATTGCTGTCAGCTGATTCCTTACTTTGATCTTCCTTCTTCCACAAACCCCCTCACTTCTGATAAAACATACAATGGTCTGCCTTTTACTTCTTCATAAATCCGTCCTACATATTCCCCCAAAATACCAATAGATACTAACTGTACAGCTCCCAAAAAGAAAATTGCAATCATAATAGTGGCAAACCCAGTCACAGGAGAATTCGGTTCAAAAATCCGCCAGTAAAGCACTAACCCTGCCATTAATAGCGCTATCGCTGTTGCTAATAATCCCAGATAAGTAGCGATTCGCAATGGCACTTTAGAAAAAGAAACCAGTGCATCTACTGCTAGGGCTAAGGATTTACGAATGGTGTACTTGATCTCACCAGCAAAGCGGGGGTCACGTACATAGGAAACAGAGGTTTGCCGCAACCCTACCCAAGAACGCAATCCCCGCACGTAACGGTTGCGTTCTGGCATGGCATTGAGTACATCAACCACCCGTCGATCCATTAAACAAAAGTCCCCCGTATCTAAGGGAATCTCGACATTGGCTAGACGGCGCAGTAGGCGATAAAATAAGTAAGCCGGAAAGCGCTTTAACCAACTTTCACGACGTCTCTGGGTGCGCTGAGCATAAACGATTTGATAACCCTGCTGCCATTTTTCCACTAGCACTGGGATGATCTCTGGTGGGTCTTGTAAATCAGCATCTAGGACAATAATCCCTTGACCCCGCACAAAATTTAGACCGGCAGTGACAGCAATTTGATGACCAAAGTTACGGGAAAGACTTAGGTAACATACCCTTGGG
>NZ_JAAHIE010001428.1:0-1036 GCF_010671945.1 Moorena sp. SIO4E2 | reverse complement strand
GTCAGAAGTCAAACTCTTGCGCTTCTTGATGCAGTCGCTCATGGGGGAAACCCCCAAGACCGCGCTGCATCGCTTACAAAGGGTGTGAGACTTTTGTCATGTCCTAACTGCCCTGGCGACTGCTATACATAGAATTTTCCGGTGAATTATAACACACTGCTGCTAGATTGAAGACTGGATTGATCAACGAAGTGATTAACCGGAGTTGATATTACCCATATTGGTAAATTGGTCATTGAGCAAAAAATGCCTTAAATTCGTGATTGGGGTGCATAAAGTTGGGAATTTAGCAAGTTAATTCTGTAGTCAGCTTAAAAGACTGTCAGATTAAAAGACTATTGTTTCTGTTCTCTTCGTTCCATTAGCAGTTTCTACTTGTTTGCCCAAAACCCCATGACAGCAGTTATTCCTGTGGTGTGAAATTCATCCAAGTTGAACCAACAGCCCAGGCTACCAACGTTGTAACATCCTTGAGTTCCAATGTCTGTGGCTTGGGGGTAGAACTGGTGGAGTTGTTCATGGACCATGATCAATTCACCAACTGGCATTGTCTGTCAAGGACTTGAAAAATTTTCCAGTTATACCCCCATCAAAAATTCATTTACAACACAGTATGAACATCTCTGGTATTTCACTGAGGACTAACGCACTTCCTTGCCTCAGGGCTATTTTCAAGTCAGAAATTCATGGGCGTTTCGCCCACCACAAAGGAATCAAAATCTCTGTTCCCTATGCCATATTCCCTATAGTCAGATTAGCTTAATGCACTATATTCATGTTTTAGACATATGAAGTTACTGTTTGGTCGCCGCTCATCTCCTGTTGTCGAGCCTACTCAGGAAAAAACTTCAGGTTTGGGAACATTCGGTGGGGTCTATACTCCTTCGATTCTCACCATCCTGGGGGTTATTATGTACCTGCGCTTTGGTTGGGTACTTGGTAATGTTGGTTTAGTGGGTACCCTAATCATTGTTACCCTCTCCACCAGTATTACCTTTTTGACGGCTCTGTCTATTTCTGCGATCGCAACTGACCG
>NZ_JAAHIE010001427.1:0-1041 GCF_010671945.1 Moorena sp. SIO4E2 | reverse complement strand
CTTAATATTCCAACCCAGTTAAGGGCAGTTGAGGTTAACGTTGTCCTTGTTTTAGATCCAGTTTCATCAGTTGAGAAGCAGGAATTAAACTATGATTTTTCTGATTTGGTGGGGCGATTAACCTTTGGGGGAGATGCGGTAGCTATGCAAAGGAATCTAAGGGATGAGTGGTAATCGCTATGTAAGCATTCAGCCGTCAACTGTCAGCAGTCAGCTTAAAATCAACCTTCCGTAGCGTGAGCCGTTCCCTTAGGGTGCCCCAATGAACAATGGGAAAACAGGCAAATTTAATATTGATAGATTAATGAGAATTGAAAGTCTTCAGAAAAGTCCTTGGCCAAGGCCAAAGGCTGAACGCGCACGCGTGCGCGTAGCGCTTAAGCTGAACGCGCACGCGTGTGCGTAGCACATAAGCTGATACGCTATATATAGTCGATGACAATAAATTTACCTATCAAAATAGAAAACCTACCTAGAAGTTTACCCCTCGATGGCGCTGTCAGTATCGATTTAGTCGAAGGAGTGCCAATTTTTCGTGCTTCTAGTTTAGTGATTGAACGAATTGAAAGATTACTCACCAAACAAAAAGAAGCTGCTCTCACGGACAAGGAATAAAAAGAATTGGATGGCTATGAATAATTAGATGATTATTTAAGTTTATTTAATCGTATTATTCGTAATAAGTCGATAACTACAAAATGACTATATAGCGGTTTTAAATTAAGTGAGCTAAATGTTTTTAGGGAGCAGGGAGCAGGGAGCAGGGAGCAGGGAGCAGGGAGCAGGGAGCAGAGAATAAGTATACAGTGAGTTGCATTACTAGCAGATCGCACTAACTAGGCTGCTGTATTGATAGTTGGTTCGGGAATATTTTCACCTGTTTCTTGATAGGCTATTACCAAAGATTCTAAAGCTTCAGTTCCATTATTAACCGCTTCTTCATAAGTATCGCCATGAGTCCGCCATTGTTGTCCGGGGAAGTCGGGAAAACCAACTAAAAAACAATTATCTTATTCTGACCATTGAATTATCATTTGATAT
>NZ_JAAHIE010001426.1:0-1045 GCF_010671945.1 Moorena sp. SIO4E2 | reverse complement strand
AGCTGATGGTCTCACCGATAATGGGTAAACAGACATTACCAGGGGGCAATGGAAGCGAACGCATATCTTGAGTGGTGGTTTCCATGGAAATAAGCAAGCTGCAGGGTCAATGCTTATTATCTCTTGCTTGACCCACTGATCGAGGAAACCCTAAGATCAAGTCCCAGTAGTAGGGTCTTTAGGGAGACCCTACAGATAGATTTGTAGCGTAAGTCCTGACTAAGAAAGGTTTAACTTATGGGGATATTGCTAATGGTAGAATGTCTTGGGCGCATCTTTACTGTTACTGTATTACCTTGAGAACAGTGGCGAAATCTGGATTACCTTCCATCAACAACGTCTGATCAAGACTTTCATATCCGAGACCCGTTTCGCGAGCAATTTTTGTCATTCCTTTGGCACGAGCAATATCTCCTAGAGCAGCAAGAGCTCTATTAATTCCTGCGGTGGGCAGTGATTACTGATGCTATCACCAGATGCTCTTATTTATTTCAACCACTGCCCACCCTACATCTATTGTGATTAATTCCTGCGGTGGGCAGTGATTACTGATGCTATCACCAGATGCTCTTATCTATTTCAACTATCTGTAACTCTGTCCAACCGGCAGCAAACAAGCCTAAAATCAACTCAACGGATAAACGAGTGCCTTTAACGACTGGGTTACCTAATCAAATGTTGGGATTGGAATCAATGTATTCTATCCAATTGATGATGACTATTTCTTGAAAAAGCATTTATAGCAATTATTATATCTATGACAAATCTCTGGGTTTTAGGGAGCAGGAATCAGTAATACCCCCTGAAAATTATAAATTTTACCTCACAATTCGTAGAATTGATAAAAAAAATCAATATAAAATACTATAAATATTACACATAATTTAGTTCATAAATTGCTAAAAATACTATTTGGAAATAAATGTAAATAATTTTAATTAGCCCTTGCATTTTTTTGAATATTTATGTATAGTATAGAAGGTGACGACTGAAACTAATAGCTGCGCTGGTTATAACTGTTAACCACTACCAGCGCAGCTTTCCA
>NZ_JAAHIE010001425.1:0-1047 GCF_010671945.1 Moorena sp. SIO4E2 | reverse complement strand
GTCTTGGGGGTTTCCCCCATGAGCGACTGCATCAAGACAAGGTCAAAAACTGTAATCCTGGTTTACAATTCCTACACGAAACGCTATAATTCAAAAGAACTTTTACCTGGTAATTGCAAATTGCTATAGCAATCCGTGTAGGAATTGTGATAATTTTTCTTCCCGACTCCCGACTCCCGACTCCCGACTCCCTACTCCCTACTCCCTGTACCCTTTGCTAAATGCAAATCCAAGACTACTTCAACTTCCTAGCCTCTGATGATATCCGCATCAAAGGTAGCCGCATTGGCATCGAAAGTGTCCTCTACGAATACATCTATCGTGCCAAAACCCCCGAAGAAATTGCCGAACAATTTGAGACCATTACCCTAGAAGAAGTCTACGCCACCATCCTCTACTATCTACACAACAAAGAGGAGGTCAGGGCTTACTTGGCTGACTGGCTAGAGTTTTGCCGTCAACAACGAGAAGAGCAAAAACGTAATCCTTCCCCTGCACGGCAGAGGTTTCGGCAATTAAAAGCAGAAGCAGATGCTCAGCAAGAGTCTACTAAATCAGTTAAGGCTGTAACCTAAAACGCATTTGAAATAGGTTTTAGGTAAGCATTCAGCTATCAGCTATCAGCTATCAGCTATCAGCTATCAGCTATCAGCTATCAGCTATCAGCTATCAGCTATCAGCTATCAGCTATCAGCTATCAGCTATCAGCTATCAGCTATCAGCTATCAGCTATCAGCGATTAGCTATCAGCGATTAGCGCTACGCCCACGCTACGCGAACAGTTTTCAGCTAAAGGCTAAAGGCTGACGGCTGACCGCTGACGGCTGACGGCTGACTACTGACCGCTGACCGCTGACCGCTGACCGCTTAGCCCGACTCCCGACTCCCGACTCCCGACTCCCCAAAACCATTAAGAACTCCCATAAAATGGCATAATTGCCTGATGCCCAAATAAATAATAGGGTAATCCAAGATAATGTGAAGGTAATCGACATCTGTTACCTTCAGGCCATGACCGAAGGACCAAACCGCGATCAGACTAGTCGT
>NZ_JAAHIE010001424.1:0-1047 GCF_010671945.1 Moorena sp. SIO4E2 | reverse complement strand
GCCTTCAATCTTGATAGTGCGGTGGTCATTTGAGGAGAGAGAATTAGTTGTACCCCTCCTGCTAAAGCCAGATTGGACTCACCCTGACGCAGACTCTGACAAGCCTCATGTATAGCTACCAGAGATGATGAACAAGCTGTATCTATTGCTATTGATGGGCCTTGCAATCCTAATGAGTAAGATAACCGACCTGCTGCAAAGCAAAACCCATTTCCCGTACCATCGTAAGGGCTAATATTTTCGACTTGGCTCAAACCCAAATTAGCATAATCATTTTGACCGATCCCCAGAAACACTCCTGTCTGAGTGTTTTTTAATTGCTGGGGATTAATACCAGCTCTTTCTAAAGCTTCCCAAGTTACTTCCAAAATAAAACGTTGCTGTGGGTCAAGGCTATGGGCTTCTCGGCCAGAGATACCAAAAAATTGCGGATCGAACCGATCTACCTGATCAACTAATGCTGCGTGACGGATATACATTTTCCCCGGAGTATCAGGGTTGGGGTCGTAGTAAGAATCTATATCCCAACGTTCTAGTGGAATCTCTCTAACAGAGTCTTTACCATTAGATAACAATTCCCAGAAGCTTTCTGGTGTGTTGGCATTTCCTGGAAATCGACAGCCTATGCCAATGATGGCGATCGGTTCACTTCTTGAACGCTCCATCATATCCAATTTAGTTTCTGCTTGCTTTAGCGCCAGAAACATCTGTTTGGATAATGATAGTTGCTCTTTGTTGGTAGTCGGTTTCATGAAGTTTTAGCCTTGACGTATTTTGTTCTTTGTTGATTGATTGCAGTTTCCTGCTTGCAGCAATTTATCAAAGCATACTCTTGATTTTTTCTAGTTGCTGAGCTGCTAGTGCTTCAAATTCTTCTTCTGAGATATTTTCGATAACTGGCAAAATCTGATCATCTACGTCTACCTCTTCTAACTCAGCTAAGTTGTTCTCCGAATCTGCTACTGATTGCCATCCCATGACTTCCTTCAATATATATTGGGATAGTGTTTCAATCGTGGGATATTCCATCGCTACTGTCCCGGGCAA
>NZ_JAAHIE010001423.1:0-1052 GCF_010671945.1 Moorena sp. SIO4E2 | reverse complement strand
CCTATTACCTAAAATCCCGAAATTGTGTACCTCATAGCTATGATAATTGCTATAAACACCCATGATCTAAACACCCATGATCTAAACACCCATAGCTATCGGACTTTATCCTTTAGAGGTTGCTGAAGTAAGCAACTGACTCAAACATAGTTGGGTCAGTTATAGCGTTTCTGAAACTTATGAGATACATTCAATTTAGTTACCCCGACTCCCGACTCCCTCGGTGCGCTTACAGTCGTCGAATTAAATTCGCCACGGGTCGCACCGCTCCCGACTCCCTAATCCCTAAAACCAAGATAGATGTCACACTGATTGCTTAATGTTAAGTTGTGACAGCTGACTGGGGGCAACTGCACCTTTTTCAGTAATAATGGCAGTAATTAACTCCGCCGGAGTCACATCAAAAGCTGGGTTATAAAATTCCACTTTAGGGGGACAAATCACTGTCTCCCCAATCTGATAAATTTCTGAGGGGTGACGTTCTTCAATGGGAATCTCTTGACCAGTAGATAGCTGAAAATCAATGGTTGAGATCGGAGCAGCCACAAAGAAGGGTATCTGATGAGCTTGAGCAATCAGGGCTAAACTATAGGTACCAATTTTGTTAGCCGTATCCCCATTGGCAGCAATGCGATCAGCTCCCACTACAACCGCATCAATTAGCCCTTGTTTCATACAATGGGCGGCCATGCTATCGGTAATTAAAGTAACGGGAATACCTTCTTCGACGCATTCCCAGGTCGTTAACCTAGCACCTTGCAAGCGGGGGCGGGTTTCGTCAGCATATAATCTGGCTAATCGCCCATCCCGCCACGCCGAACGCACTACTCCCAAGGCAGTACCATACCCAGCTGTTGCCAACGCTCCTGCATTACAATGGGTCAGAAGACACAGTTTGTCGGGGGTTTTCGGTAATACCTCTAACCCGCGATCGCCTATAGCTTGACAGGTTTGTAAATCCTCCAGCTGAATTTGTTTAGCTGTTTCAAGTAAGGAAGCTTTAATCTCTTCTACTGTCCCGATCGTTTCATAGGCATTTTTAAGCATCCGCA
>NZ_JAAHIE010001422.1:0-1057 GCF_010671945.1 Moorena sp. SIO4E2 | reverse complement strand
ATGCCATGTATTACCACCGGGGCTATGCTATCCATGGGGCATACTGGCATCGTAAGTTTGGTACTCCAGTAAGTCATGGCTGTGTCAATGTAGCTGTGGATCATGCTGAGTGGTTATTTGATTGGGCGTCTGTGGGAACACCAATCGTGATTCATCAGGGCGTTGAAGAATTGGCCAATGATGAATGATATCAAGTCTGTTGAATCATTTGAATCATTTCCAAGATCGTTCTTCTTTTTTTGTAATGGGTAATTGCTAAGGGAAATAACCAATTACCGTAAGCATTCAGGCTACCGCTGTCAGCATTCAGCTGACAGTCCTGTTAATTTTTTTAAGAATAGTTGACCAGCTTCTTCCAAATTCCCATCCAGGGAAAATGTCAAGCTGCGGACTCGAATATCACGAATTTTAACATCAAGGGGTTGAGTTAAAGGAGCTGGATATACTAAAACTGCCTCTTGGCAATCTTGTGTGATGGCATAGATTACTACTTGGTTAAAATCCTCACGAGATGGACTAATAGGGATTTTATACTTAGTATCGAGAATGCAGCATGTTTTCTCAGTCGCTACCTCGTACAGTACTAAATCAATGTAAAAATATAATGTCTTGTCGATGTTTACTTTTTCGAGTATCTTAACGCCAAAGCCACTGGGTAAGTGCGATTTTAACCATTCAGCCACAAAGCGTTCATAGAGTTTTGCCATGTTAACTAGAAAGGGCAACATGGTATTACTACCTGTTTTATGACTTGGTCCACTGTGTTCGAGAAAAAAGCGGCAAAGAGCATGTAACCTTTGGTAATTCTGATTGAGCCGATTATAGTTTCGTCCAATACAATCCCTAGCGCTATAAGGTTGTAGGGTGACAAGGTTTTGTAGGGCATGATAGGCTTGGCGCAACATTGGACTTACTTTAGCGCTATATAAACCAGTGCGACAGATACAGTGGAGTGTCCAGGCGATAATCTGATTATCTTCGATGTCACTAGTGTGTTCGTCGTAATGGCAGTTAAGTTTGATATCCCATGGCTTCTGGATGTACAGCAAACGATCCA
>NZ_JAAHIE010001421.1:0-1058 GCF_010671945.1 Moorena sp. SIO4E2 | reverse complement strand
GCTTATCGTAAAGAGCCAATCTCAGGCTTCATCGTGATTATCGGAGCGGTGGATGCTGTCATTGGTGGTGTAGGCGGACGCTGGTCATTATTCAGTTTTGGACTGATGATGGTGGGAATAGCAGTGGTAGTCCGTTGGTGGCAAAGCCAAAGTCAGCAAACTGAACTGGCTGAGCAACCTGTGGAGCGGTATCTTCCCCCCAGTTCTTCCCGTCCACCATTACCAATGTTGAGTGCTGTCAAGCGTCAAGCACCTCGACGTCAACCACCTCGATAGGTCAGGCTGTTTTAAGATCAAACTGTTCATCCCTAAGGGAATAGGGGAAACAAAGGGGAAAGCATAGTCAACAGTGGTCAGTTACCAATTACCAATTACCAATGATCTTGTCACCAATTCATCAGAGGACTGGCTCAAAATTGGTCAGGTAGCTAGTCATAGCGGGTTGCCCGTGAAGACCATTCGCTATTACGAAGAGATTGGTCTGCTTAGGCCAGTCACAACCCGCTCCCCTTCTGGCTATCGCCTGTTTACCAACCAGGTGCTGAATCGACTGGCTTTTATTAAACGCGCTCAATCCCTAGGACTTAGCCTTAGTGAGATTCAAGACATCCTCAAAATCCATGACTTTGGTGAGTTACCTTGTGGAGCGGTTAAGCAGCATCTACTGCTCAAGATTGAGGCAATCACCGAACAAATAGAAGCATTGGAACTACTAAAGTCGGAGTTGTTGGGTATAATTTCCGGTTGGCAAGAACATCCCCCTGACGCGGTGAAAAGTAAGACGATTTGCCCTAACCTTGGCCAATAGGCCACGCTACGCGAACAACAACAATGAAAAAAACACCGTTGGCGATTTTGGGAACTGTGCTCGGGATCATGGCACTGGTCACCAGTACCACCTACGCTAGGGAATCAAGACTGGGCCTAATGGTTGCAGCTATGCCGGAAATGGCTTCATCCCAGGTCCAATCTTGGAGAACTCCTCAATTGGTGCGTACCATTACAGCCCATTCTACCGCTGTGGATGCTCTGTCATTTAGTCCTAGTGGGCGAGTGCT
>NZ_JAAHIE010001420.1:0-1058 GCF_010671945.1 Moorena sp. SIO4E2 | reverse complement strand
CTTCAGATAAAAGTTAAGAAATGTCAAAAAGTGAACCATAGGAGTAATGATATATACACTAATAAGTGTATGCTCAAATAGCATATAGTAAATCTTACTACCCATCAGGGGCACAAAGGAGTAATATAATGTCAAATGCTACTCTAGAAAAGGTACTGCACCAGGCATGTATTGACGCTGAGTTCCGTAGCGAAGTTCAAAATAACCCAGAAGCTTTTGGACTCTCAGCTACCACTTCCCTGCCTGAATCTGTCGAGAAGCAGGATCATGCTGTCATCGAGTTGTTAAATGCTTCCTTAGGGGAGTTTGATATCGTTGCTCAGTGTCAACCCAGCTGCGACTTGGGTGCTCTAACCATAGTTTGTGATGGAGTAACCAAGTAGGTTGTGACCGTTTATAATCTAATCGGCTAGGTACCTGTCTAGGAGCTGGCATGACATCGAATTTTTTAAGATTAGATGTGATGCCAGCCCCCGTTGTTAACTGTTTATTAGTCGGGGTTATGGTTGAGGATTATGTGGTGGAGGAACTGGCTTGCCGAGCTAGTAATTTGGCTGAGCGAACTCTCATTGTTGCTGGCTAAAGGCCAGGGTAAAGCTAGGTGTAGCAACCAGCTTGAACCATTGGATAGCTGGAACATCAAAAAACTGACTGGCAAGTTTGCTGTGCAGGTGCTTAAGGATTCCTAACTTACAGTTTTTGCAAGTAAATACCAGGGATTATAGCGCTACGGGCAAGTCTCAAGTGAGAAGTCAGAAGTCAAAAGTAACCATTGATTAGGTTTCGGAGTTTAGAAATGTCCTAATCTGGGAGCAGGTCAAATTTGCAGAACAAATGATTGATCTACTTGACAAAACACCAAAAATTCTGTTATTGAGCCGGTCTTAGTTGCAGAACAGATCAACTATGTACCATTAGAGCTTGGCTTTTCGGGGCTATAGTAATGGTAAAAATATTCGGCATTTCTGACATGCTCCCCCTATTACCTATTACCCATTACCTATTACCCATTACCTATTACCCATTACCCAGATAAGCGTACAAATGTTAGGCATTTG
>NZ_JAAHIE010000142.1:0-15030 GCF_010671945.1 Moorena sp. SIO4E2 | reverse complement strand
TGATCACCTGAACTATCAACAGTATAGGTGATCACGTATTTGAATATGCTAACCAAGGTATTGACATAGTTTACGCTTCAACGACTTATGGTCTTAGTGCTCATTTAGAATACCTAAACCTGACAGGTACAAATTCTATCAATGGTTATGGTAACAATTTAAATAATGTCATTAATGGCAACAGTGGTAATAACAATATTTGGGGTGGTCTTGGCCTAGATACTGTCAATGGTGGTGATGGTGATGATATTATTTACGGTGATTATATCATTGCCAGCACTGGACAATATCTATTTAGCCTACCAGGAACTTGGCTCTCTACCCAAGCAGAAGCTCAACGCCTTGGTGGTAACTTAGTTACGATTAACAACGCCACGGAACAAAGCTGGCTAAACACAACCTTTGGAACTAATGAAGTGTTTTGGATCGGTCTGAGCGATCGTACTATAGAAGGTCAATGGCAATGGGTTAGTGGTGAAACCTCAACCTATCGTAACTGGTTTCCCGGTGAACCTAACGATTATCGTAGTTCCTCAATTCCCGATGGTGAAGATTATGCAGTGATGGGTTGGGGCAATCAGGGTTGGAATGACCTTCAAAATTATCCCAACCAACATTTGCGAGGTATTATTGAAATTCCTTCAGTATCACCAGAAATAGGTGAAAGTGATATTTTAAATGGTGGTGCAGGCAATGACCGTATCTATGGTGGTGGTGGTGATGACCAGTTGTATGGGTCTTATGGTAATGATAACCTCTATGGTGGTTTTGGTAATGACTTGTTAAAGGGTGAAAGCGGTAGAGATCGCATGAAGGGAGGTTTTGGTGATGATCAATATGTTCTTGATGTTGATAGTATGGGTGATACCATAGTTGAATATGCAGGTCAAGGTATTGATAAAGTTTACACCTCCATTACCTATCACCTTGGCGATAATTTGGAAAATCTAGAGCTCGATGGGACAAATCCTATCAATGGCTACGGTAACAATCTCAATAATGTTATTCAAGGCAACAGTGCCAGTAACAATATTTGGGGTGGTCGAGGTCATGATACCGTCAATGGTGGTGATGGTAATGATATTGTTTACGGCGACTATCTCGTCACCAGAAATGGACACTCTTATTTGTTGAGCCAACCGGGCACCTGGTTCAATACCCAAGCAGAAGCTCAACGCCTTGGTGGTAACTTAGTTACAATTAACGATGAAGTGGAACAAAACTGGCTAAACACCACCTTTGGATTTAATTACGATGGATTTAATGTTGAAGCTAATCGATTTGAAGCTAATCAATTGTTTTGGATAGGCTTGACAGATCATACTACTGAAGGTCAATGGCAATGGATTAGTGGTGAAACTTCAACCTATCGTAACTGGGCATTCGGTGAACCTAACAATTACACTGATGATGAAGATTATGCAGTTTTGGTGAGTTGGTTTAATCAAAACTGGGAGCAAACCTGGTTTTGGGTTGGTGCCCAAAATTATCCTAATAAAGTTTATTTACATGGTATAATCGAATTACCGTCAGTTATACAAGAAATTGCAGGGAATGATAGTTTGTATGGTGGTGCTGGCAATGATCGTATCTATGGTGGTGCCGGTGATGACCTTTTAAATGGGGGTACTGGAAATGATGTCCTCTCTGGAGGTGCTGGTGCAGATAAGTTTGTCTTGAATATCCCTACTGAAGGGATAGATTACATTAGCGACTTTGTCAGTCAGCAGGGGGATAAACTACAAATTTCGGCTAGTGGCTTCGGCAGTGGTCTTGTTCAAGGAATTTTAGATGTGGGTCAATTTGTTTTAGGTGCTGCCGCCTTAGATACAAATGACAGATTCATCTATGATCGTTCATCAGGATTACTATCATTCGATGCTGACGGTTCAGGTACACTAGGTGCTGTACAAGTTGCGAATTTCTCTAACAAAACTGCCTTAACGAATACTGATATCCTGATTGTATAGGATACATTAGACATCTCCATAAATTTGGTGTTAAGCTAGAGAGGATAATGGTTTTATATTCTCTAGCCTATTGCCTATTGCCTATTGCCTATTGCCTATTGCCTCTTGCCTTTTGCATTTCTCAAGGTAGACTATGTTCACAACTGAACTAAAAATGCTATATCAACGCCACAACCGCTTAATTTCTTGCCAAATTTGTGATTGTCCTAACTGAGTATTCGGATGAGTTAAAACTCCCTGACTGGGACTAAACAAAAATGCCAGCATAAATAAACCAAAAGCTACTAAAACAATTGCTGGTCCAGAAGGCAGATTAAAAAAATAACTCAGGTACATACCAGTAATACTAGCTACTACCCCAAGGGCTGAACCCAAAATCATCATCTGGTGCAACCGATGGACTAATAAGTAAGCTGTTGCTCCTGGTGTGATTAACATCGCTAGCACCAAGATCACTCCAACTCCTTTGAGGCTAGCGACAATGGTCAAGGCAATCAAGATCATCAGACCAAAGTTCAGCAAGTTAGTTGGTAAACCTGCTGCTTTTGCCCCTAAGGGATCAAAGGTATAATACATTAATTCTTTGTACAGCAGGAGAATGATTGATAGTACAATCGCGGTGATAATGGCTGTATTGATGACTTCTTCATTGGTGACACTCAGAATATTGCCGAATAGGAAGTGATTGAGGTCAATTTTGTTATCTTTCTGCATCACCGTAATTAAAGTGATGCCTAGGGCAAAGAAAGCGGAAAACACAATCCCCATGGCGGCATCTTCTTTAATTTGCGATCGCGTCCGGATCCAAGTAATCACCACAGTGCTAACCACCCCAGCAATAAAGGCTCCCACAAAAATGTCAGCACCGATCATAAATGCGATCGCTAATCCCGGTAGTACAGAATGACTGATAGCATCTCCGAGTAACGCAAGTCGCTGTACCATTAGGTAGCTACCAACTGCGGCACAAACGATGCCCACTAACACCGCAGTAATTAGCGATCGCTGCATAAACCCATAGTGCAACGGCTCAATTAAAACCTCTAACATATAGCATTTTTAGGTTAAATGTAAACATAAGATTGAGATAAAAAGGGAACAGGGAACAGGGAATAGGGAACAGTAGGAAACAGGGATGGAAGGATTTTTTTGTGCTATCATAAATCAGCTTTTGCCTTTTGCCTTTTGCCTTTTGCCTTATTTCACTTTACAGCAACTGGATCTAACCAAAAAACGACTTGACCACCATAAGCCTGTTGCATATTAGCTGCACTCAATACCTCTTGCCTAGAGCCACTAGCAATTAACTCCCGATTCAACAAAATCAAATCATCAAAATGAGTGATCGCTTCTCCCAAATCATGGTGAACTACCAGCACAATTTTTCCGGCATCGGCGAGTTGATGGAGGATAGTAAAAATTACAGCTTCAGTTTTTTTGTCAATACCAGCCATCGGTTCATCAAAACATAATATATCTGCTTGTTCAGCTAATGCTTTAGCGAGAAAAACGCGCTGCTGCTGTCCTCCCGATAGCTGTCCAATGGGACGATTGCGGTAATCCCCCATGGCAACTTGTTCGATGGCATCCGCTGCAATCCGCCGGGATACCGTGGAAAAGCGACGAAACCATCCTGTTTTCCGGACTCTACCCATTAGCACAACATCCCAGACAGTAGCGGGATAAGTCCAGTCAATTTGCGTCCGCTGTGGCATATAAGCCACCTTTTCTAACTGTTCTATCAACGGTTTTCCCTGATACATAGCTTTGCCTGTGGCAGTGGGAACTAACCCCAGCATGGCTTTGATCAAAGTACTTTTCCCAGCACCATTCGGACCAATAATTCCAGTTAATCGTCCTGGTTTGATCTCACAGTTGATATCCCTGAGTGCTTCTACTAGGCGGTAGTGTACACCCAGTTGCCTCAGGGTAATGGTTCCTGTCTGGGACAGATTGCTATATCCAGCTTGGTGTTTCCTCTTGGGAGAAGCAAGGTGATGAACCGAGGCAGCATCTGGCATAGAGGGTTCCGGAAACAAAAAATTAAACAAATATGAAAATAGTTTACCATGAAATATGAAAAGAATATGATAAGACTTATGCTGCAAACCTAGTTTCTTAGCAAAATTACACCGATTTCAGCCTTTGATTGATAGCGATGCAGCGAGGTAGTGCGGTATTGGGCGTTGCTGAATTGAAGTATGAATGCGCGATCGTCTGGTTTTGGTCAAGCCCCCTAAATCCCCCAACTTTGCGGTGCGACCCAAGGGCGATTTACTCGCCCATTGGAAAGCGCACCGGGGGGGACTTTCAGAGTTTTGTTCCCCCCAGAATTGGGGGGCTAGGGGGGCGGAATCATACCCAGAATCAGCAACGCCCGGTATTGGTGCGTAAGTTCTGATCAAAAGATAACGATTAAGCCGATGAGAGTAATTACTAAGTCCTACAGTAGAAAGCGCCAATGGTGGCTGACAGTAGTAATCATTTTAGGAGTCTGGATAAGTGGGTGTGATACCACCGGAACAAAGCAGAGTGGTATTGATGGCGATGATAAGCCGAATGTAGTTACCACTAGCACTATCATTACCCACTGGACGAAACAAGTAGGAGCAGATGAAATTGAACTGACGGGTATCCTAAAACCGGGAGCAGATCCCCATGTCTATGAGCCAGTCCCAGCCGATACTATAGCGTTGGAACAAGCTAATCTGATTTTATACAATGGCTACAATCTGGAACCAGCACTGATTAAGCTGATTAAGTCTGCTGGGGTTAAGGTCAAGACCTTTGCAGTTGCGGAAGTGGTGTCACCCTTGAATTTTGAACACGAAGGCAAGACGGAACCGGATCCTCATGTTTGGGGGGATGCTAAAAATGCGATCGCAATGGTGAATGCCATTCGGGATCAGTTGATTGAACTCTCACCGGAGGACAAGGAAGAATTTACCAAGAATGCAGCACAGCTAACTGCTGAATTGAAAACGCTTGATGCTTGGATTATCCAGCAGATTCAAACTATTCCTCAGAAGCACCGCTACCTAGTCACAACTCATGATGCTTTTCAATATTATGCTCGTGCCTATGGCATACCAGTGGCTGGAACCTTAATTGGCATGAATACTGAGGAAAAACCCAGTGCTCAGACTGTCAAGGGTTTGGCAGACGCTATCAAAAAAATTGGGGTTCCAGTGATTTTTGCGGAAACCACGATTAACCCAGCTTTGATCAAGACTGTGGCTCAGGAAGCTGGGGTGAAATTAGCGCCAGAAGAATTATACTCTGATTCCTTAGGTGTACCGGGTAGTGAAGCTGATACTTACATCAAAATGTTAATCACTAATACTCACACAGTTGTTGAAGGCTTAGGAGGGAACTATCAAACGTTTAATCCAGTTGAGTAATGTACTTGACTAATGTACTTGACTAATTGCCAGAGACTTGTTTGAGTTTTTAATCATTTAGCTACCTGCTCTCTAGATGCCAGCAAAGGTAGACGAAGAGATAAATACAATGGTCAGATCTATGGATTAATTAGGTTTTGGAACCGTTGCTCGTCTTTAATCATGTCAAAATCCGCATCAATATTAATGATAGACTTAAGTCTATCATTCAAACTCATCGCTTGTTCTAAACTGGCAATTGCTGAGTCAATCTCACCGTTTAAAACATAATAACAAGCTTCATTGTAGTAAAGATTAGATGAATTTGATTTTAGCTGCCGTACTCTTTCCAAACTGTCCCAGGCTTCTTGATAGCGACCAAGTTTGATCAAGGCATAGGCTCTATGGTTCCAAGCATGATGAAAATCTGGGTTGAGCTGAATCACCTGATCATAGGAAATCAGTGCTTCTTCATACTGTTCCATGTATCTGAGAGTATAACCTTGTCCAAACCAACTCCTAAAGTTGTTCGGATTAATTTTAATCGCCTCGGCATGGGCAGCGAGGGATTCCTCATATCGCTTTAATCTCTGCAGGGCTTGGCCTTTTCCTGACCAAGCCACATCGGAATCTGGCTGGAGCTGAAGCGCTTTTTCATAGGATGCGATCGCATCTTGATAGCGATTTTCAATCCACAGAGCGTGTCCTTGATTGATATAGTCATCAACTGTTAAGTATAGCTGGGGATTAGCAGACTTTAACGACTCCAGCTGTTTAGTTAGCTCTTCCAGTTTTTGTTGGACTTCTGGAGCAACAAATTCTTCTTGGATAATCGACGGAGTAATTCGAGAAATTTCGTTAAAAATCTGCTCTTTCTCATGTTGAGCAGCCACAACTAGATGCTGGAGTTGAGAAACAAAATCAGATTTCAGCGTTTCCAGCTCCTGCTTAAAAGCTTCAACTTGTCGTTTTAATTCCGTAGTGACTTCAGCATCAATTTGCTCTTTTATTTTTTGTTCAGCTTCTTCTTGGAATTGCTTTTGCGTCTCAGACACTAATTGGTTGATGATGCTACGACGTAGCAAGAGCACTGCCAGACTAGTAACAATAGGGATGGCGATTAGTACTGTAATTAAAAGGTTGAGCAGGTTAATCGTCCAGTCAAAGGTTCGATGAACTTCCGATTGGATATGATTGCGAATTGTGTAACTTTTCTCTAGATGATCATTAATTAACCTTTCCACTTCCTCCCGTTCTTGGTTCGACAGTAGTGGAGTTGGTGGTGTAGCGTTAGGAAATGATGAATTAGGTTGAGCAATTGCCCCCTCAACTGATAGCAGTAAAGTAGCCAAAGTAATAGCAAGGTTAGGCTTGATTTTCATAACAACTCATATCAAGTGTTGCCAATCCGAATCAACTGTGTTTTTATAATTGAGCGACAAGTAATTACATTTTATATACGAGCACGAACATTTCGGATGCTAGGCAGTACAATTTGGATCTTATTGATGGGCTTTTTTGGGGGTCAACTTGCCCGTCGCTTGGGAGCACCTCCTTTGATTGGCATGATTGTGGTGGGTATCGTGATCGGACCAGAAGTGGGGGATGCGATCGCACCACAAGTCCTAGTTATTGCTGATGACCTACGCACCTTCGCAGTTATGGTCATTTTAATGCGGGCAGGACTGGGATTGGATCTCGAGAAACTCCTGGAGCAAGGAACTGTTGCGCTAAGGTTAGGCTTTTTGCCCGCCATCACCGAAGCGATCGCAGTAGCTGTTGCTGCGATAATACTGTTTAATTTCGATTTTCCCACTGGATTACTCCTAGGTTGTGTAGTCGGAGCAGAATCCCCCGCCGTGATTGTGCCAGGAATGCTGCGACTCAAAAGTTTAGGCTGGGGCGTAGCTAAAGGGATACCGGATGTGATTCTAACTGGGAGTGCCTTATCCGATGTCCTAGTATTGCTACTCTTTAGTTTGATGGTGAATTTCTTGGCACAAGGAACGATCAACAGTAATGCTATCCAATTCCTGCCCCTGCAAGTTCTAATCCAGGTCGCCCTTGGTGTCTTAATTGGATATATCGCTGCTCAGTTAATTATTTTCCTATTAACCAAACAAAATTGGACCGAGACTATCGTCCAAGATACCTTAATTACCGCAGCAATTGCCTTATTATTAGTAGTGTTAGCTAAAAGTCTGCCATACTTTTCTGGCTATTTAGCTACCATGGCAATGGGATTTTTCCTAATACAATTAGACCCTCCCTTAGCACGACGCTTGCGAGTGGAATTTAACCATCTGTGGGTAGTAGCAGAGATTATTCTATTTGTCTTGATGGGAGCTAGTATCCAACTGCGGGTATTAGAAACAACCCTGTTACCTGGCATTTTAATCCTCGCCATTGGCTTATGTATCGGTAGGATGGTCGGGTGGTATCTCTCCACATTGGGGAGTAATTGGACTTGGCGAGAGAAACTGTTTTTGTTACCCGGAAACTCCGCAAAAGCCACAGTACAAGCAGCCATTGGTGGTATTCCCTTGAGTCAAGGGCTAGAAGGAGGTCAGACAATTTTAGCGATCGCAGCCCTCTCAATTTTGATTACTGCACCTCTAGGGGCTTGGGCAATTCCCACCTTTGCCCCTAAACTCTTATCCCAAGACCCTGTAGACCCCACCAAAGTAACCGTTGCCTCTCATACTCTGCTACTAGCCGCTGTCGATACCTCTAATTTAGCCACCCACGTATTAACTAAAGTAGCAGATTTAGCAAGACGAAGTAATGGGGAAGTTATTGTTTTACATGTGATCACAACATCAAATCAGCCAGAAGTCAAGCAGTTACAGAACCAAACCAAACGCTTGCTCTTGGATATTCGGCATCAGTTTATTACCGTAACCGGTTCGATTCCCGAAGAAATTGTTCGCATAGCCCAAGAGCATCAAGTAACAGATATTGTGATGGGAAAACGGGGACATCAACCCTGGCAGCAAGTGCTGGTCGGTTCCGTATCTCAGGCAGTGTTAGAAACCAGTCCAATTCCAGTAATTTTGGTTGAAGAATTGGAACGAACAAAAGTAACTTATCCTAGCAAATAACAAGTATTGTAGTGATCGAAACGCTATCAGGTGCTAAGCTTTAATTACTAAAACTTAACACCTAAAATCTAACACCTAAAATCTAACATCTTGCCCTAACCATAAAAACTAAATTGACAGGGTATTAGTACTTAAGCTATCAGCTATCAGCTAATGCGCGTAGCGCAATCGGTGATTTTGAATAAAATAAGCTGAGCCCTGACGGCTGACTGCTGAATACTTACATTAGTACCGCTCCCAATAAGGCTGAAAACCTCGTCGTTTCAGAATATCAACCTCCAGCCGCAGGATGCGATTATCGAGCTTAGGATTAGCTGTCCCTGTAGACTCTTTCTCTTCCGAGTTGAGTCCTTCAAACCGTTGGAGGGCTGTAAACGGAAAATCTTGGGCAACACTTAATTCAGCCAAGTTTTGGCGAGCCGATAAATTCTTGGGCTCCAGTTCTAGTATCTGTTTATAAAACCCCGTTGCCTTAGCATAGTGCTGTTGAGTAAAGCTAATCCCTGCCAACGCTAGTAAGGCACCAATTTGATCAGGCTCCCGTTCTAAAATTTCTTCGTAAGCATTGCTAGCTAATCGCAAATCCCTCAATCCCATAGCCAATTCTCCCTGCACAAAGTAGGCATCGATATTATCAGGATTACCGGCAATCCACTCAGCTATTTCAGCTTTAGCTAACTTAGGGTCTCGCTGTGCTAAAACCTGTAGCCGTCGCAATTGTACAGGAGCATTATCTGGTGAGACCTCTAGTAGAGTAATGTACAGGGTTTCTCGTTCTGGGTCAGCAGGCAAAACACCCACCAAACTCAACAATTCCGGCGGTGGATCAATAGAAGGCTGAGTCTGTAGCCATTGATTGAGTACCCCTTCCGCTTCCTCTTGGTCAATACGTTTAGTTTGATATGCTAAACTACTGCGCCCCAGCTGGGCTAATAAATCATTGCGATCGCGAGATAGCAGCTGGTCATAGATAACCAGAGCTTTCTGTGGATCACCTTGGGCAATGTGGATTCCCGCTAACCCCCGCAAAGCACCATAGAACAAATTATTATTTGGGTTACTCTGAATAATTCTCTGATACCGCTGGATAGTGGCATCGAGATTTCCCTGGCGACGGTCAATCTCTGCTAGCAATAATTCCGTACTCTGGTCCGATTCACCAGTAGAGGTTGCCCTGTAACTATCAATCGCACTTATTGCCTGGGCTAGTCGATTCTGCTTTATCAAAATCTGAGCAACACGGAAATGCAAAAACGGTACATCTACCCCTGTAGCCAGCAAATCTTGGTAAACACTCAGCAGTTCTGGATCAGGAGGGTCTAGACGCAACAAAGCTTGGGCTAAATCTCGCTGCTGAGCTGCTTCACTCGGTAGGGTTTGGGTTATCTCAAGCAGCCGCTGTCGCCGTTGAGTTCGGGATAACTGACCCAATTTACCTTCTAGAATAATCTGCTTCACCAACAAGCTTTGGTTATTCGACTTCACCAACAAGCTTTGGTTATTCGACTGCTCCTCGGTCAACTGCTGATAAAGCTCTAGAGCTGATGCCCACTGGGTTGGTACCTCACTCATCACATCAGCCACTTCCCTGACTAAAGCAGAAGATGGCTTTGATGTTGAGGCCAGTACCTGACGGTAGAGAGTAACCGCGTCTTCGGTTAGGTCAGAGCGACCCTCACGACGACCAATTTCTGAAAGGGCCCGGGCTAAGGGTAAAGCCGCTTCATCCCTCCCTCGCAACGGTTCTAGGACAGACAAAGCTTCTGTGAGTTGCCCAGAGGCTTGATAAGCTTTAGCTAAATCAGCCCGTAGATAGCTATCATTGCCATAGAATTGGGAAAATTGATTGAGCTGGGCTTCCAGTACCTCTACCGCCTGAGCAGGATTGCCAGTTTCTCGTAGAGCCAGAGCATAGGCTCCCGCTGCATTTCCCGGAATTGGCTTACCGCTAGCTTGGTAACGATCAAATAGCTCCAGCCCTTGCTGATAGTCACCACTATAGGTATAGATTTGAGCAGCACCAAGAATGATTTCTGGTGTAGGATTGCTCTCCAGCACAATTTGATAATCAGCTAGGGCTTCCGGAAAACGACCTTGGTAGCCCAGCAGTAAAGCCCGCTGAGCAAGAGCAGCAGTATCATTAGGACTTAGGTTTAATAAAGTCGTTAGGGCTTCAATCCCATCCGGCTGCCATTCAGGACGATAACCTCCCAATTCTCCTACCGCTTCCAGAGCCTCTTTATTGTTTGGGTCGATGGCTAGGACTTGTTGATAAGCAGCCCAAGCATCTGCATCTCGCCCTGCTCGCTGATACGCTATCGCTAGACCTAACCTCCCTTCCTTCGATTGGGGAGAGCCTTTTAGAGCTTGTTCAAAGGTTGCGATCGCATTATCCACCCATCCTTTCTTTAACAGAGAGTAACCTCGGCGTACTGCAGAAGTAACTTGTGCTTGGAGCGCTGGTACCACCGATTCAACTGGGCTGAAGATTAATACTCCTGCTAACCCAAAAACCATCAAAAAGACCCACCAACGCTGCCAGTGGAAATTTTTTTTGCCAAGAGAATCGTTATTCATTGGTCAAAAGCATGAAGTATGAAGAATGAAGTATGAACTATCAAGGATGAAGGATAAACTATCAAGGATGAACTATCAAGGATGAACTATCAAGGATGAATCAGTGTCTATGTTCTATCTATCTGAGTAATTCTATGAGCGAGTAGCTTTAAAAACCCATTACTCAGCACTGACGCACTGACGCACTGACGCACTGACGCACTGACGCACTGACGCACTCAGCACTCAATCCCAGAGATCACTCACATCAAAATCAGCCCTGACTCGAACACCAAGAATTGTATCTGAAAACTGATCTCGTCCTTGCAAAGTCACACCTGCACGCACATTAGGTGAAACACGCACGTCATAGAACAATTCCCAAACATCTGGTACTTTATTACCTTCGTCCCGGCGCAAGTCATCATTAGACAATTGCCGACCATAGCCAAGCCCTAGTCGGTCATCATCCATAAACAAATCTAAGAGGTTCAGACCCACACTGTAGGTATCCCCGCTTTCATCTAAATCAAGATTTTCGTACCAACCATAGCGCCCAAACAGTCCCATCTTGAGAGCAGGAATATATAGTTCTCCATTAATCCCGTAAGCTTCTTCGCGGTCAGAGGACTTCGGACCAAACTCGTTATCCCCTCGGTTCAAAGAAAAAATTTCCTGGAATCCATCTTTCTGAGCATCCCGAGCCGATAGGTAAGTCCCCCGAATGATTGCTGTACCTACCCGGAAAGCTAGCTCTGAAGAAAACCCATCAAAGGCAAAATCATCCAGGTCTCGGTCTGAAGAAAAGCCCGCAGCTCTTACTTCCAGGTTGTCGGTTAAATTCCAGTTGAGCAGCACCCCCGGACGGGACGCTATACCTGCTGCTGCCAGAGCAGGATTCGTCTGAAACACCGGGTTAAAGAAATGGGTCGTACTATCTTTAGCAAAGCTATTGCGGTCAAAATAAGATGTCAAATCCATTAGACCAACTACAAAGCGCAGATTAGAATAGCTAGGCACAGAAGTGGTAAAGTAAAGTTCATTGAGACTTAATCCCGTTTCTTCGGTGTCGGAAAAGCCATCCCCAGTGGTGAGGTCAACTGTGGCACCAAACAAAGCATGGGGAGAAAGGGGATAAGTTCCTTGCAGCCGTAGTCTCGCTGATGTGTCTACCTGATTCAGAAAGGCACCTTGTACGTTTAGGGTCGGAGCTAAAGGGTTATCATCCTTAGGCTCAATCTCTGGAATTAATGGACGCTCTGGTGCTTCCTCAAAGTTAGTTTGTGCCAGCTTCTTAGGCTCAATCGATACCCAATCATCTTCACTGGGGTGGAAGCTCTTAGGGTCATATTGCTTGGATAAACCTACAGTCCTATCAAAGTACCTCAGGCAGCTTTCGTTTGTGTAGCCACAACCAATTCCTTGTCCGCTGCTAACCGAGTAGTATTGGCTGTTAGGGTTTGCTTGAAACCTAGCCCTCATCCTCCTGCATGAATCCTTAACAGACCAGTCCTCCTGGGACTTTTCAGACAAATTGCTAGAGTTGAACCTGTCCAGCCGGTCTTGGTCTGTATTGCTCCAGACGTTATGCTGTGATGGTTTCGACGTTTCGCTCTTAGGGCTAAGAGGTTTTTCCGAAACAATTTGATCCGGAAGACTAGGACATAGCCCCGAAAAATAAGCATGGGCTGGTTCTGTTTTCAGACTAGCAACACCTAACAAGAGTGATAGGGTGATCGGGGCTATAAAACCCCATTTGGCTAAGGGGGAAGTCGAGCCAATGGATAATAAGTAACTTAGCTCAACGGAACGCTTTGAGGCGCTCATGCTTGGTTGATTATTAGTATCAATAGCAATAGGGATTTGATTTATGTCTCTCATGAGCACCACAATCAATGAAATATAATTGTGCTTAGTTAACATTTATGGCCAATACAGCGGTTTGCAATTCAGTTAGGTACAAAGTTCTGGGTTTTTAGGGAGCTTCGGAGCTGGGAGCTGGGAGCAGGAAAGAGGGAAGAGGGAAGAGAGAAAACAATCCTGTGTACCTGATAGTTATGCAAACCGCCGTAAATGTTTTACCAGCCGAGAAAAGCTGCTCCGTTTTTTTTAAAATTGGGGCTAATTATATCATATAATTAAGTAAGCTTGATTAGTTTTTTCAAAGTCTTAGGTTTAATCCGATATCATAAGGTTTGGTAACTTCTGAATGTTATTGAATACCAATGCTACTATACTTAATGTCACTTTCAAATTCATACAACAAAAAAAAATATGATTTTTAGGGGATATTTAAATCAATGAAAATATTCATCATATAAATAATATAAATAGCTGGCTAAAACCCTAACAAAAAAATATAAATGAATAAAAATTAACCAGGCCAAGCATTAACATTAATCATCCCCAAAAATTACCAAAATAAATTTTGATTTGTTAAACTTTAATTTAATCACAATTTTATGCAACTATCGACTATGCACAAAACCTTTATTTTTATTTGTACAAAAAAAATAGTCAAACAAAATATGACCCATTTGTTAAAAGGGGTATTTAGCATCTTTATACTCTTACTTTTAAGTAATGGATGCACCCAGCTTCCATTACCAGGACGGCAATTAACTAATCGATTACTCGGTCAATCTTCCAAAGCAATTTTTCAGCTTAGGGTGACCAAATCAGACCGTCCGGGGATCTACACCGTAGCAGGAACCACGAATCTTCCCGAGGAAATTCCCATCACGGTAGCAGCGATTCGCTATTTGCACCCTAATCAACAGCTCTCTTTCAACAGAGACGCAAATTTTATCTATTCAATTCTGGCTTATCAAAATGTCGATGTAAAGAAGGGAAGATGGCAGACCGACTTGAAACTATGGCAAATTGCACCAGACGGTCAGTTTCAAGAAGTCTGGCAAATGGATCAGTCCAAACTTGGGTTATCACTAAAACCAGCAGAGGAAGTAACCTTTGTAGCCACCCTCGCCCCCAAAGAGTCCCTCTGGGAACTAGAAGAGGACTTAAAGAAGCAGCGAATAACCCTAGCAAGCAGCCTGATCAACAATACATCGGATGGTCAACGGTATGTCCAGGCACGTCAAATTCTGTCCGTTGCCTTACCCACCGGTCAGACCAAACCACCTGAACCTAGACCTGAGGATATTAATGATGGCTGGGGCAAGCGGTATCTGCTGCTACCAGAACCACCGATTATTTATAAGCTTGACAAGCCTAGTCAACGTCGAATCGATGCTCCCCTTTCAACTCCTGAGTTTTTACAATGATATCTGGTTTAAGGAGTGATGGAGTGATGGAGTGATGGAGTGATGGGGTGATCACTCCATCCCTCCGTTCTTGTGCTTGGACAAAAGATAGTGTGGAAAGGGAATTTTCCTCACCTGTTTATCCCCTCATCTGTTCATCCCCTCACCCCTTGAGAGTACTGATACTAATATCGCCCATCACAACACACTGGCAAGCTAGACGTGCGTGAGGATTGTCTGGAGCTAACACATCAAGCAAATCCTGCTCATCAGCTGTGATAGGTGTCAGGTTTTCAATGCCCCTGACTACCTCCATTAGACAGGTTCCACAGGATGCTTCCCGACAACCAAAAAGAAGGGAAATGGGATGCTCATCGCAGATGTCAGCTAGGTTTTGGTTAGGTTCGACCTCAAGGGTTTTTTGATCGTCTTCAACGTGAATACTCACCATAGCAACAATTTGGGTCTTTCATTTATAACATTACTGGAGCAGGAGCTGGCACAAGTTTGGGCGTTGCTGAATCTTCGAATGAATAGGAGTAGAGTGGGCATCCTGCCCGCCGGAAAATATATTGAAACTGGCAAGATGCCAGTTCCACCAAGATGCCCATTCCACAGGTGCGACCCGTGGCGAATTTAATTCGCCAAGGTCAAGCGCACCTAAAAACTCTTAAAATCATTCCATTATTAAGCAACGCAAGGTGCATAGCCAACAACTATGGGATTGCCTGGAAATTCTGGCAAATATTCTGGATTAACT
>NZ_JAAHIE010001419.1:0-1058 GCF_010671945.1 Moorena sp. SIO4E2 | reverse complement strand
AGGGCTTCGCGACGGGCAGTTTCGTTGATCAGCTCAATGCGCTTGCGGTTACGCTGGAGTTGGTGCAGCAGGGGTTCAATAGCAGCAGTGAAGGGCTGACGGGGAAGATCGATATGCGATCGCACAAGGGTACAGTCAAATTCAGCCAAGATATCTTCTAGGGTAAAGGGAAGGTCAAAATATTGGCTAAAGCTGTAAGGCTGTCCAGTTTTGAGAATGCGACGGCGGTTCATTTGTGGTTAGTCTTCGTTTGTTGACATCTCAACTAGAGCCGTTCTCATCTAAAGAACGCACCTTAATAACTTTAGCAGGAATTCCCACTACCGTTGCGCCAGCAGGTACATCAGACAAAACTACAGCATTAGCACCAATATTTGCCCCATTACCGATAGTAACCTTGCCAAAAATCTTGGCACCAGCCCCAACATTGACACTTTTTCCTAAGGTGGGGGCATCCAAAGGACGATCTAAATAACGATTACCCAAAGTTACTCCTTGACGTAGGATAGTATCATCACCAATAGTGCAATCCCCATGAATCACAATCCCACTTTGATGCTCAATAATTACTCGGCGACCAAGCTTTACGGTGTAAGGTAATTCAATGCCATAGGTATTACGAACTTTCCGATATAATGCTCGGTAGAGAATACTAAACGGAGCCCGTAGTAACTTCGGCTCGATGTTCATTCTCCAGACTCCAAACCGCTGCACCGCCACAGCCCGAAATCCAGGCTTAGTCCAATCACAACCATGGGCCTTCCAATCTTCTTTAATTTGTTGCCAAAGTCCCAAATTATCGGTTTTTTGCTGGGTAGAATTTGCCGTTAAATCTGTTGGCGTCACCATCATCTGTTTTTAGAATGTAGAATTTAGAATGAAGAATTTAGAATTTAGAATTTAGAATTTAGAATTTAGAATCGGGAATCGGGAATCGGGAATCGGGAATCGGGAATCGGGAATTGTAAGCGGTCAGCGGTCAGCGGTCAGCGGTCAGCGGTCAGCTGACGTAACTCAGATTAAACCAATGCTTACCTGTTTTATTCAAAAGCTAAAAG
>NZ_JAAHIE010001418.1:0-1059 GCF_010671945.1 Moorena sp. SIO4E2 | reverse complement strand
ATCTAAGGTTTCGTCTCTTGCCTTAATCATAAAGTTTTAACCCTTTACCCATAGCCGACTAACCATAAAGGCTGCCCCAGCGAGGGATTGCTCGCTGGGGTAACTTCTGACCGTGTCGTTAATAAAGTAACCCGTGTATCCGTTCGCGATGGCTGGAGTTGGTAAGAAGCCCACACTGTAATCTTCGATGAGCGTGTGGGAGTATGTCACAGTTTACGCCTTGCCAGTATACGTGCGGCTAGGATACCGCCGATAAAACCAAATAAATGTCCTTGCCAAGATACATGGGGCTGTGAAGGTAAGACACCCCAAACTAAACCACCATAGAGGAAGCCGACTAGAATTGATAGAAAAATTGAGGGTAGGTTTCGTTCAAAGAAGCCTCTAAATAGCAGAAAACCTAGGTAGCCAAAGATCAGCACACTTGCCCCAATGTGAACTGAATTGGGAGCGCCCAACAGCCAAACCCCAAGACCACCCACCACCATGGTGATGGTGGTAACGACGAAAAAGTCGCTAGTTTCTTGCAACATTACAAACCAGCCTAGGACAAGAAAAGGTATAGTGTTGGAAATCAGATGAGAAAAACCGCCGTGGAGAAAAGGGGCAAATAAAATACCCCGCAGCCCAATTGGGTTGCGGGGAAGGATGCCATATAGATCAAGTTTCCTTCCAAAAATGAATATATCCACCAGCTCTACAATCCACATCAGAGCGACCCATCCACCGAGGATGATTGCCTGAGTTTTTAACTCACTGGTTATTGATTGTCTTTCCTGCCTAGTCATTGTTGATGAGTTTATGGTGAACAATAATATCGAAACCAATAGACAAATACTGACATTGGCTTACTTCGCAGGTGTTGCTCCATGTCTACAGAGTAACTTAATTGATCAAGGCAATTAACCAATGACTAATGACTAATAACTAAACTAATAACTAATAATTATAAATACTTACAGGTTCTATCGCCTCTGCTAGCTCAAATCCAAATACCCGGGAGTAAAAATACAACTCCCCTTCGAGAGTCCGTTTAATCGTTTCTGCTTTACGAAAACC
>NZ_JAAHIE010001417.1:0-1060 GCF_010671945.1 Moorena sp. SIO4E2 | reverse complement strand
CTAAAAGCTGTTTGACACGGTGGTGCGTTACGGGCAGCACCGTGTCAAACAGCTTTTAGGAGATGCACCCAATTAGAAAGTTGTTAGGAGAATCAGATGGGAGCAGGTGAAAAGTAAGCACTCAGCGGTCAGTGCTCAGTGCTCAGCCCTGAAGGGTGGCTCAGATAGTAATCAACATTCCATCACCGTAGCTTAAGAACCGAAAACGGTTTTGAAGAGCATATTGATACACTTCTTCAAGTCGCTTTCGTCCAAGGAACGCTTCAACAAGCAGCAGATGAGTCGTCTGTGGTTCGTGAAAATTGGTAATGAGACCGCCAACGAGCTCAAACCGGAAACGGGGGGTAATAAAAAGATTTGTTTGGCCACTCATACCACGAACAGCGCTTTCAAGAGCCCGAACAACCGTTGTTCCGACAGCAATGACACGCCCACCCGCCTCTTTCCATCTACGTAAACGGTTTAACGTTTCTTGGGAGACCTCGAACTGTTCAGAGGAAGGTTTTTGCCTAGATTCAATGCAAAGAGAGCTAGAACTCCCGACCTGTAGCGTCACAAACTCCACCTGCTTACCACTAGCACGTAGTTGACTAATAAGTTCGGGTGTAAAGTGCAAACTTGCCGTCGGCACTGCAACAGAAGCAGCTTTCTTTGCAAAGATTGTCTGATCATCGATCTTGTCTTGGTAGTCCCCCGATCCCTGTCGAATGTTGGGAGCCGTATCGTTAAACACCAAGAGATCACCAGACCCAAGATGTTGAGGGAGAGAGGCGAAGGTTGTTTCTTCTATCTCTGCATCTGGACAGGTAATCAGAAGCTTTGCCGCTTCAGGCGGTTGAATCGGACGTTGAGCGATAAACTCTGTTGGGAGTTCATAGGTAAATATTTTCATGGTTAGTATTACAAGTCTGTGTTTGCTTGGAGTATGTGGGGTCTGCTTGTATAATTCCAATTGAGGCGTTGCTTAGAGGTTGTCTGAGAAGTTTCATTTGTTACATCCAAGCCCCCTAAATCCCCCAATTTTGGGGGACTTTTAGAAGCAAATTGACTCTTGTTCCCC
>NZ_JAAHIE010001416.1:0-1060 GCF_010671945.1 Moorena sp. SIO4E2 | reverse complement strand
ACTACAACTAACAACTGACAACTGATCAGAATGAAATAGCCCTGATCAAAGATATGTATTTTTTCATTAATCGCTGAAAGCAATTTCCAGTATTGCTTTCAGCCTAGTTATAGCCCCTTAACGGCTCCTTCAAGTTTACAAAACTTAAATCTAAAATCTTAATCGCACCACGGCAGATCATATTACACTGATGGAGTCAAAAGACTAAAAACGGGGAATTGAATATGTCAGATATGGATCGAGACGGTCGGCTGTGGCTGATGAAAGACTTGTATGGTATGAAAACAGTCCCACCAGCTCAGGACTATAATGCCTTTGTCAAAGCGGTTCTGATCTGTGCAAAAGGAGATGGCGTCCTGACACCAGAAGAAAGAAACTGGGTTGTTGGCCGTTCTGCCTGTTATAATACCAATACCGAGTATGACATGGCAAAAAATTACCCGGCAGATCAGGATCTACTTGAGGTTCTTGCCCAAGCCCCCACTCTAGACAAAAACGGTCGTCGTGCGATTATTTATGCGGCCATTAAGGCTTGTGCTGCTGATGCAGAATATCATCCGGATGAACAGGCATCAGTCCACAAAATGGCCAAATATCTTGGCATTGAAGAAGATGTCGTTAATCAGATTGAGGAAATTTGCATGTCCGAAGCCAAGATGCGAGAAAAACGGATTGCCGTAATGTTCCCGGAAGGCATCCCTTATTAGACTTGTTGTTGTTAGTGGCTGATCCCAGGATTGGCGATCGCAATCAATGCTTGGCGATCAGGAGTACCTCGATCGAGAGTAATTATGTTGTTGAATCCGTTACATTTCAACAACATAATCGCGCTTAGATCAAGACGTAAGCATTCAGCCGTCAGCCGTGAGCTTTTAGCTCACGCTACTTGAGGTGCCGTCAGCTTGTTGGCACAGGCTTTGGCCTTGGCCTTTCGGCCACGCTACGCGAACGACCCTGGGACTTCACTCAACATTATTCCAATGCTTACTTGTTGTCTTGATGCAGTCGCTCATGGGGGAAACCCCCGCGTGAAGGCGCTGCATCGCTTATTCAAAAGCTG
>NZ_JAAHIE010001415.1:0-1062 GCF_010671945.1 Moorena sp. SIO4E2 | reverse complement strand
AATTAGTAATATTTAACACATTTAATAATTCCAATAACTTAAGCATTCAGCAGTCAGTAGTCAGCAGTGAGTGGAAAGCCCAATCTGCATACACTAATTTTTTATAAATGCCATCAGCAGTCGGTATGGTTTTATTGACTCCAGCCATGCCGGTTCTAAACTGTAAAAAGTGTTTTTCCATTCTTTTTTATTAAGAAAAATAATGAGTTAGGTAGTGCCTTGATGCTATCCATATTATAAGCTTTTTTAAAACTCCACTCCACAAGGTTGGACTGATTTTTAAAAAAAATACTGCGATTCATAATAGCCGGATAGACTTTCTTTAACTCAATAGTTATTTTTTAATAATGATATCCATGGTCAAGCAAAATAGTAATTTGAGTAATGTTGACTGGCTTAGATTTGAATTAATCAATATTGACTGGAGTTTCTAAGGGGGTGACATGAGCCCTAAAAAGCTTAGTATATAAGGCTTTGATACCAATGACCTCATGGAAGATACAGTCGGAAATTAACCCTCGATTCATTGTATTGATGCAAAGCGCGAGTGGGGTGGCCTCCTTTGACCGCGCTGCATCGCTGTGTTTAATTTGTTGTCCAGATATTGTGGCGCAAGTCAAAGCGATCGCTTTCACGAAAATGAGAGTTATTAACTTTGTTGCAGCAATTAATCAACTAAGGTAAGCTTAATAAGCCGACTAATTTACCAGCAATTAATCCTAATCAAGTTCCTTATGATGTGCTGCAGGTTTGGGAGTTTTAATAAAACCTAGCACTCCGATAGCTCAATCCTGCCAATTAAGAATCCCTTCGATTTCCTCGACCAATTCCATAGGTTTAAACGGCTTGGTAATAACTCCATTTACCCCCAAATCTAGAAACTGCTTTTGCTCGCTGCTCCTAGCTTTAGCTGTTAGCAAAATTGTTGGGATATCCGCCGTTACTGCATTAGCTTGTAACTGTCGAAAGGTAGCCGGTCCATCCAGCTCGGGCATCATGACATCTAGCAGAATAGCATCAGGCTGATCTGCCTCAGCCTTAGCTAATCCCTCTTTACCAGAA
>NZ_JAAHIE010001414.1:0-1062 GCF_010671945.1 Moorena sp. SIO4E2 | reverse complement strand
AGTCTCACACCCTTTGTAAGCGATGCAGAGGTGCGACCCGTGGCGAATTTAATTCGCCAACGGAAAAAGCACCATTACGGTCTTGGGGGTTTCCCCCATGAGCGACTGCATCAAGAAGCGCAAGAGTTTGACTTCTGACTTCTGACTTATGACTTCTGACTTCTGCTATACCTTTTGCCTTGTGGTCAGGGTGCATCTCCTAAAAGCTGTTTGATATCATGTCCGGATAATTAGTTATCAAAAAACATTACCCTTGAAACCTTACTCCTTTACTTTTTATATGGGAGATGGGGGGCATTTCTTTGGGTCGCAGTCCATCTGCTCAGAATTAAAAAAATTAGAAAGTCTCGAAATCCAGGAGAATCAAGTGTTGGGTAAAACCCATCACCATGTAATGCTGAATCTACCTGGACACGAGAAAAAATATCGGAATAGTTTCATCTAATTATATCCCATAATCAGAGATTTTGACTATAATCAGGTACCCGGAAATCACCTGAGGACATAATTATGCTACTGGTGTAGGGGTGCTGTTGGGACCGTAAGCAATCAGCAATCAGCAATCAGCAATCAGCAATCAGCTATAAGCAATCAGCAATCAGCAATCAGCTATAAGCTATAAGCTATAAGCAATCAGCAATCAGCTATAAGCTATAAGCAATCAGCAATCAGCTATAAGCTATAAGCTATAAGCAATCAGCAATCAGCTATAAGCTATAAGCAATCAGCAATCAGCTATAAGCTATAAGCAATCAGCAATCAGCAATCAGCTATAAGCTATAAGCAATCAGCAATCAGCAATCAGCTATAAGCTATAAGCAATCAGCAATCAGCTATAAGCTATAAGCAATCAGCAATCAGCAATCAGCAATCAGCTATAAGCAATCAGCAATCAGCAATCAGCTTTTGAATAAGCGATGCAGCGCGGTCTTGGGGGTTTCCCCCATGAGCGACTGCATCAAGACAACAGGTAAGCATTAGTTTAATCTGAGTTACGTTAGCTGACCACTGACCACTGACCACTGACCACTGACCGCTGACCGCTGACCGCTGACCACTGAC
>NZ_JAAHIE010001413.1:0-1062 GCF_010671945.1 Moorena sp. SIO4E2 | reverse complement strand
CGTTGTTTCTTTGGTAATCGATACTCCCGGACATGATATTATTTACTTTTCCAGACAAGACTCTTTAACTGGAAGCCCAACATGGCGTCCACTGGGCGCAGTATGACCAAGCAGCTTATCTCCAGGCTTTAATTCTGTGACATTCAGGACTTTACCACCAGGTCCAAGAACTCTTACATGCCAATCGTCTTGGACAATCACGTTTACCGGAATTCCAGATTGAGACACTGCATCTATACTGAGTAGGGGACGAACTTCTATCTTCATCCTGCCTACAACTATTTCTCGTGCCTTGCCATCACAATTTACCCCTAACACCTTGTGTCCTGAACTCAGCTCACTAAGATAATTAGTTTGACTAACACTAGACACTAAATAAGAATGTATAGCACCAGCATTAACTCGGAAAGGACGAGTTGGCATGTAGGGGAGTGGATGGGTCTCGCTGCTAACTAAAATCATTCCTTGGGAATAAGAACCAATTAGCAAACCTTCATCTTTGGCAAAGTTAGAACAAGTATCTACACAAGCCCTTTCTCCCATTCCAATATGGGAAATTTTTGTCACTTCAAGTTCTTCCAGTGAAACTTCCAAATTGTTTGCCTTACGACACAGTTGCCCAAGCTCTCTGGCATCGATAATCCCGTTAGGGGTTAGCATGACCCCATGTGACCCTTTTTCTAAGACCCCCAGGACAATTTCTGCTTCCTGAATATCTTTGACAATGGTAATTATTTTGCCATCCGTGTTGTCTGCTGATGCTAAAACAATCTCCAGAGGAATTTTTGTGGGGTCTTTAAAATAGATGACAGCCCATTTTTCCTGTCTAGCTATCTTACAAGCAGTTTGTAAGGTCTCGTCGTCGATAACATGAATAAAAAATCCAATTTATGCTTTAGATTTGTAGGTTTCTGGTTGAGTAGTTATTTCAGAATACCAGGAATGATCAAACAGTAATATATCGGCCTTTTCGATACATCCTTCCGCTTCTTCTGGGCTGTCTACAAAAGCAATGCGAGAGACAGAATCATGACAATCCATGACTGGACTTGATGAATCAAC
>NZ_JAAHIE010001412.1:0-1066 GCF_010671945.1 Moorena sp. SIO4E2 | reverse complement strand
GTTCGATTTCTGCGATATTGAGCCAGGAGCTATGTTTGGGGCTGTGGTGGATTTTAAGTTTTTTAGTGCGATGCTCCTTGGCCTTGGCCAAAAGGCCACGCTACGCGAATGGGCCACGCTACGCGAATGGAACCGCTTCGCGAACGCATTATCTTGTCGGTTGGATTTCACGAAGCTCAACCCAACATCATCGATCTCGGGCAACAAATAGCATAAAATTAGGTAAGGGGCAACGATCTATGATCGGCGAGTCATAGTCATTACCCCGTTGACCGTAAGTTCGGGGAGAATGCCTAAGCTTGGTAGAATTTCTTCTCCTGAACAGACTATGGGTAGGTCATCTCCCTGCCAGACCCAAATCTGCTGACGAGCGAAATCGATTAACCAGGCTAATTGTGTTCCATTACTGAGGCAATGCAGAATCTTGTTTTGCAAGTTTAAAGTGCTTTGGTCAGGGGAACGAATTTCTATCAGCCAATCGGGTGCTCCATCAAGGGGTCCGTCCTGATCAGGAAGATGATCGCAAGCAACGATAGCAATATCTGGCACTGGCGAGTAGGGAGGTATGATGCAGCGTAGCTCCTGCACCGCTTCAAATCGATTGGTACGATCATTAATGTAATTAACCAGATTGCGTTGTAGGCGCGAGTGAAAGAGGGTTGGCATTGGTTTTTGGACTGCTCGCCCATCAATTAATTCCCATGCCGGAGAAGCCTCAATATTGGCTTGAGTGAGGAATTCTGCGAGGGCAATCCTTGGGATCGACTGGGTCATAGCTACTTACAAAATTTCACTGGTTCAGTTTATACCAACCACAGTACAGGCCAAATCTTGCCCAAGGTTGCCCAAGAGAAGCACGCTTCCCTTGCCCGATTACAGACTAGGGCGTGTTTTCAAAGTTTTACGCCAGATGATGATCCCCCCCAGCCCCCCTTAAAAAAGGGGGGAGCCATACTCAAAGTCCCCCTTTTTTAAGCTATGCATTAGTCACATTTTTCTTAACATAATGGGACTTGACACCAGAAGTGGTTTTCGGGGAAAGTAGAAGCCAAGTCTGTGCGATATC
>NZ_JAAHIE010001411.1:0-1070 GCF_010671945.1 Moorena sp. SIO4E2 | reverse complement strand
TTCCCTAGCGCTTTGAAAAAGCGCGGGGTCGCACCGCTTGAAAATAAGAAAAGTTCAGAAATTCACCAAGTCCAAGGAGCTATAAGAACTTGCCCCCTTCAGAATCAAGTATTTACTCTCGATGCTCTTCATTGCCAAAAAGCAACTACTCAAGCTATTATTGACTCAAATAATCATTATACTATTGCCGTTAAAAAAAATCAAAAAACACTCTATAATTATCTAGAATATGTTAGTACTCATCAAACACCAATTACAGTTAATTGCACTATTGACAAGAGTCATGGCCGAGAAATTGAGCGCACTACTTACGTGTTTGATCCTCCGGCTTATTTTTGCTTATATTGGTGGGATGTCAAGAGTTTTATAAAAGTAGTTAGACAAGGAAAAAGAGGAAATGCTAATTATACTAATATTGCTTATTATATCAGTAGCTTGTCAGAAACAGCTAAAGTATTTGCTGATAAAATTAAAGGACACTGGGCAATCGAAAATAAATTGCATTGGATTAAAGATGTGATTTTACAGGAAGATCATTGTTCTTTTAATGACACTCAAGCTACTACTAACTTTTCTATTCTCAACACAGTAGCTCTGAATCTTTTCCGAATTTTGGGCTTCGACTCAATTACCGAAGCCCAAAGATGGCTTCGTAACAAGTGGTCTAGGCTTTGGGTTTTGTTAGAATGAAACAGCCCTGAGGACACGACGGGGTCAACCCCGTCTCTGTTTTTCATCCCCGGTCTAAAGACACAGGGTTCTCAAATTTCAAGTTTTATTGATAGGCAAGAGGCAAGAGGCAAGAGGCAATAGTTCCGGAGTGCTCATCCGTGCAAGACAAGCACTGACTAACACAATTGCGCTTGTGAGGGGGAGAATCAGGATTGTCCTCTGATTACAGCAATTCAACTGATGTTTCCTGATTTTCTGCCCTCCAATACCAAGCAGCTAGTTGAGTCTACCTCGATTGACCTTGCTCAAAGTATCCAGCGTCAAGCTATCTCAACTCCCCTGAGCCCCCAGGCCATTGCCACAACTTACGTTAATCAGGGTAAGGGTGGCACACCAAT
>NZ_JAAHIE010001410.1:0-1071 GCF_010671945.1 Moorena sp. SIO4E2 | reverse complement strand
TGTCAGTTGCAGTTAATCGCTGGGGATGTTCGTCGGGTGGAAGAATATGAACAAGCACAAGTGATTAACTGCAACTGACTGTTTTCATAGGTAGCACCGCTGCGATTGTCCAACGTTACCCAGCCGGTGATATCTACCTTGCTCTCATCGTCACTAACAACTGCTACATAATCAGCTTTCCAGGTAATGGCATTAGCAATATAGGAAACTTCCGTAGCATGGTCTCCTGCTTCACTTACCTCAAGTTTCCAGACCAGAGAAGGACGAGAGACTAATCCCTCTGGCATTTCATTCAGCTCCATTTCACCAGAGGGATTAAGCACAACGTTCCCATTAGGCAAACGAATAGCTAGTTTCTGTGACTGATTGCTACCTCGATAGGAATTTTGGCTAGCCACCGTCACTTCAGGAGGATTCAGCAGCTTACCTTCGAGTATCTCTATCTGTCCATCTGGGTTGACTCGTCTGAAGCGGATAGTCTTGCCAACTGATTTATTCAAGATGGTTATTGGATTAAGTAAATCATACTGGTAGTTTTGTTCACGCACCATCACACTATTAGGTGCAGTCACGGATTTGAAACTAATTGAAGTCGGGTCGATTTGTGCTGCCACATCCTCGTAGCGTACTAAGTTTGTACCCTGCTTCAGAGAAAGCTGGCGCTGCTCCCGGACTACGGCGAAGTTTTGATTATAGATAGTTAGGGAAAAGCCTTGGCTCTGTTTGGCTGTGGAGATAATCGGGTTGTCTGCCATGGTTATTCTAATTTAGGTTATAGCCTCTAGGTTTTAGGCAATAGGATTAAGACTATCGTTTGCTAGCCCCGGCTCAAACACGGAGGCTGTCAACTGCTTTGCTTATACCTAAGACCTAATACCATTAGTCTAATCCCTATAATTTATGTTATAATTACCGTTTTTATGCTATCCCTCAGTTCATAGGTTATTACCCATTACCTATAGCTATTATAAATAGGTTGTGAACTATCACGGAGGCAGGATGCCAACAATAACTATTATTTTGGGTTTCTGGATGTTCACAACTCGTTTATAAACCCTAGCCCATTACCAA
>NZ_JAAHIE010000141.1:0-15175 GCF_010671945.1 Moorena sp. SIO4E2 | reverse complement strand
AATTGAAGAACGTTTAGTAACTCGTTGTCAGCTACTCCAAAGCATGACCTCAGAGATTAAAAATTTAACTAATTATCATTGGTTAACTTATGACTAACTTTTATAAGCTTTTATAAACCGGATTTAGTATAATTTTATGATTTTTATAAAAAATAGTGTTCTTGGAATTCCAAAAACACTATTTTTATAAATTGCCTTATCAACAAGAACAATAAAGTAGGGTTTATTAAGAACTATCCCCGGTTACCCAACAAGATGGGAATACGGATGATAACTATCCCCAGTTTATTCACACCCGGTGTCGATATAGACTCCCAAAGAGGTGAGATAGCCACTAGCGCTGCCGAAGAATGATTGAATGGTGGGTTGGGCAGCTTTCAAGGTGAATGGCTTTCGGTTTGATGTTGCTTGCATAGTACCAAACGGACCATAGCTCTTGCCCTTAAGAGTCTTAAATGTTAATTGGGCAATTAAGGGTTTGTTGCCAGCATATGAATAGTCGGCAACGTAACCATCTACTTCTACTAATGGATCATCTGCACTAAAAGAAATGGTGGTCTCTCCGCCACCAGTACCCCCATTCTGAAATGATTTTCCATTGGCATAACTTACCTTAAAGCCATCAATAATAAAGCCGTGATGAACGGTGATTTCAGTAATTGGACCTAATGTTCTGGCCTCAGGGAAATTATAAAATTCAGTGGTTGTCCGTCCTACAGGGCCATCAATAACTTGGGCTTGGGCAGGAGAAACCCCTAGTGTTGTGCTCAGCAAGACTACTGCAGCCAATAGTCCAATCAACTGAAAAAATCGCTTAAACATTACTTAAAACCTCAATCTTTTAAAGGATTTGTAACCCTCCAGAATCTAGCAGGTATGTTAGCCAAAATCTTGAATTATTTAAGGAAATTTTATAGTTATAAAAAAAATATTATTTTTGACAGGTGATGGTTCAATATATGCTCAGTATTTCAATGGTAAGAGGCAAGAGGCAAGAGGCAAGAGGCAAGAGGCAAGAGGCAAGAGGGGAAACAGATTCGGGGTTTTATGGTTCAATAAAAAAAGAGCGATGAAGGGGCGATAGCTTGAGTACAAATGCTCTGCATAAGTGACATGCACCCCATCTAACTTAAGTAAGTTGAAAAAAATCTATAGTTATGACCTGTAACTAATAACAATTAAGGGATTGGGGCTAGCTAAAATTTTTTCTATAGCGGTTTCTAGCCTAATGAGGTACACAGGAGTTTTTCCGTGTTCCCTGTTCCGTGTTCCGTGTTCCGTGTTCCGTGTTCCCAGATCCGCTGTTCCCAGATCCGCTGTTCCCTATTCCCTTTGGGATCCTTGATACTTCATACTTCATCCTCCCAATCTTAATACTTGGGCACTTGCAATCGTGGATTGCTCAAGTTGAAAATAATAAGGACGAAGCATAGCCAATCTAACTCAGGAGATAGATGTGAGTCAAGACTTTGATTACGATTTAGTGATTATCGGTGCTGGTGTGGGGGGTCATGGTGCTGCCTTACACGCAGTTAGCTGTGGTCTGAAAACCGCTATTATTGAAGCCGCTGACATGGGCGGAACTTGTGTCAACCGGGGCTGCATCCCTTCTAAAGCTCTATTAGCCGCATCAGGTAGAGTGCGAGAGCTACAGGACGCTCATCATCTCAATGCCCTTGGGATTAAAGTAGCTGGGGTTGAGTTTGACCGAAATGCGATCGCAAATCATGCCAGCAATCTAGTCAGTAAAATTCGTGGTGACCTGACCAACAGCCTAAAACGCTTGGGTGTGGATATTATCAAAGGCTGGGGTAAAGTTGCTAGTAATCAAAAAGTAACCGTTGTTACAGACAATGGTGAAAAAACGATCACAGCTAAAGACATTATGATATCCGCTGGTTCAATTCCCTTTGTACCCCCAGGAATTGAGATTGATGGCAAAACCGTATTTACCAGTGATGATGCCATAAAACTAGAATGGCTGCCAGATTGGGTAGCAATCGTGGGCAGTGGTTACATTGGTCTAGAGTTTGCCGATGTCTACACAGCACTAGGATGTGAAATCACCATGATCGAAGCCCTAGACAACCTGATGCCAACCTTTGACCCTGATATTGCCAAACTAGCCACACGAATACTGATCAAACCTCGGGACATTGAAACCCACACTGGGGTGCTAGCGATGAAAGTAACTCCCGGTTCCCCTGTGGTAATTGAACTAGCAGATGCCAAAACTAAGGAAGTAGTCGATGTGCTCGAAGTCGATGCTTGTCTGGTCGCTACAGGTCGGATTCCCGCCACCAAAGACCTAGGACTAGATGCCGTAGGTGTGGAAACAAACCGGCGCGGTTTTATTCCCGTAGATGACACCATGGCAGTACTTTCAGCAGGGGAACCCGTGCCCCATCTTTGGGCAATTGGTGATGCCACTGGGAAAATGATGTTAGCCCATGCCGCATCCGCTCAAGGTATTGTCGCAGTAGAGAATATCTGTGGACGTCAGCGCACCGTAGACTATCGCAGCATACCCGCAGCCGCCTTTACCCATCCAGAAATCAGCTACGTCGGCCTGAGCGAACCACAAGCCAAACAATTGGCCTCCGAAGAAGGCTTTGAAGTATCCGTTGTAAGATCTTACTTTAAGGGGAATTCTAAAGCGATCGCAGAAGGAGAAGCAGATGGGGTAGCGAAAGTGATCTACCGTAAAGATACCGGGGAAGTGCTAGGAGTCCACATCCTAGGTATCCACGCCTCCGACTTAATTCACGAAGCCTCAAATGCGATCGCAAACAGACAATCCGTCAACTCCCTCGCCTACCTAGTCCATGCTCACCCCACTCTCTCAGAAGTACTCGACGAAGCTTACAAACGAGCTGTAACTCATTAGTCATAATCCTTTGTTAATTGCTAATTAACAAAGGATTATGAAACTGACGCACTGAGGGACTGACGCACTGAGGGACTGACGCACTGAGAGACTGACGCACTGAGGGACTGACGCCAAACACGGACTATATAAAACTACTGATGCAAATTCGCCGACGCCCACCTAATCCAGCAGTTAAAATCCAAACCCTGCACTATCAAGTTGCATTACCAGACGATAAACCCCACCATATTCTCGAAGAAATTGTCTGGCACAAAGAGAAAGAAATTGACCAGATGCGGGAAAGTCTGCCCCTAGTGGAGTTGCGCAAGGGAGTACAAACAGCACCACCCCCCCGAGACTTTCTAGCAGCCCTAAAATCAGGAAAGACTAGCCCTGCCCTGATTGCAGAAATCAAAAAAGCATCTCCTAGCAAGGGGGTTATTCGAGAAGATTTTGACCCAGTAGCCATTGCTCAGTCATACTGCCAAGGTGGTGCTAGTGCGATCTCAGTGCTGACCGATCAAAAATTCTTTCAGGGTAGTTGGGAAAACCTGGCAAAAGTTCGTGCTGCTGTAGACATGCCTTTGCTGTGTAAGGAGTTCATCATCTATCCCTACCAAATGTACATGGCTCGTAGTCACGGAGCAGATGCAGTTTTATTGATTGCAGCCATCCTTTCCGATCAAGACCTGCAATACTTTATCAAAATTGCTAAGACTCTGTCGATCACCCCCTTGATCGAAGTCCATACCCAATCTGAATTAGATCGAGTATTATCTCTCGATGGCGTTACCCTAGTAGGTATAAACAATCGTAACTTGGAAGATTTTTCCGTCGATTTACAAACAACCTGTCAAATACTAGCAGCAAGGGGTAACCAACTACTCGAACGTGGCATTCTGGTAGTCAGTGAATCAGGGCTTCATACCAACGCTCACCTTGATCAGGTAGCATCTGCCGGAGCCACAGCCGTCCTGATTGGTGAGTCATTGGTAAAACAGCCAGACCCAGCAGTTGCTATTGCCAGCTTGTTTAGCCATCAGTGACCCATAGCCCAAAAAAATAGTCAATTGTGATGGCAGACTCAGACTCACCGAGGTACAGCAAATTTCATGGATCCAATTCCCCTTCCATCTTATATTCACTACGAACTGCTGCTCCAACTGCTAGAGCGCCAAACAGCATTTGCTACCAGTCAAAACCCCCAATTGCGAGAGCAGGTTCATGAATTGATCAGTACTCTGCGTAAAGCCCGAGCTCAACAGAAGCAATTAGAACAAAGCTGTCAGCGAGCCAACTTGCCCATGGAGTATCGCTGGTCTCTCAACAGCGTCAAGTTGGATGCCCATGATTCAACAAATGGTTTACCGGATTCAGCAGGAAGACTCCCCCATTAAATAGTCAACAAATTGTCAACTTCATAAAAAAAAACTAAGAAATTTAGTCAGAGTATCTCATTTGAGCCAATATATTTTGAGATTGTTACCTACTCCTGAGGAGCGTTACTCCCACTGTCGGCATCAATAACACATGCTCGCTATGGCTCCGAACTAAAGAGTGTCCTAACTGCAGGGTGTCAATATACAAAGACTTGAAGGCAAGTTTAAATCTAGCGCGGCTGGGTTGGTCGTGTAAGCATGGGTGGGGATAACCGCTCCCATGCTCCGGTGGTGAAACGCCAAATTAACCCCTAAATTAACCTTGAATTTCCGGTTTTGTCCGGTAAGATCCAAGACTTAATCGGTCACTTCAGAGTAACTAACCAATCATCAGATCACAACAACCCTAGATACCAAGACTAACTACAGATGGAAGACAAGCTCAAACTAATGATTCCTGGCCCGACGCCAGTACCAGAACAAGTATTACTGGCCATGGCCAAACACCCGATCGGACACCGTAGTCCCGAATTTAGCGAAATCATGGCAGAGGTCAATGAAAACCTCAAATGGCTACACCAGACCAAAAATGATGTCTTGACTGTAACCGCTAGCGGTACCGGAGTCATGGAAGCTGGCATTATTAACTTCCTCAGTGCAGGCGATCGCGTTTTAGTTGGTTCTAATGGTAAATTTGGCGATCGTTGGGGAAAAATCAGTACGGCTTTTGGTCTGGAAGTGGACACCATTACCGCCGAGTGGGGTAAGCCCTTAGATCCGGAGCAGTTTCGCGAAAAGCTAGAAGCTGATACCGAAAAGCAAATCAAAGCCGTAATCGTCACCCACTCTGAAACCTCTACTGGCGTTCTCAACGACTTAGAAACCATAAATCGTTACGTCAAAGACCACGGGGAAGCCCTAATTATTGTTGACGCAGTTACCAGTCTTGGAGCAGTCAATGTACCCATTGATGAGTGGGGTCTCGATGTAGTAGGCTCTGGTTCCCAGAAGGGATACATGATTCCCCCAGGACTAGGATTTGTCAGTGTTAGTCCTAAAGCTTGGGAAGCCTACAAAACGGCTACCCTGCCCAAGTTTTACCTAGATTTGGGGACTTACAAGAAATCTACTGCTAAAAACAGCAATCCCTTTACCCCGCCAGTGAACCTAGTCATTGCCCTACAAACTGCACTGGGCATGATGAAAAGAGAAGGGTTAGAATCAATATTTTCCCGTCACCAGCGTCTGATGGAAGCAACTCGTGCCGCCGTCAAAGCCCTATCATTACCTTTGTTTGGTTCTGATGAGTATGCTAGCCCAGCCGCAACTGCAGTGATTCCCACATCAGTAGAGTCCGAACAAATCCGTTCTGTGATGAAAAAACGCTATAACATTGCTCTAGCTGGGGGACAAGACAACTATAAAGGAAAAATATTCCGCATTGGTCACTTAGGTTTTGTCAGTGAGCAAGATATTCTTACTGTCATTGGTGCTCTCGAAGCCACCCTTCAGGAATTAGGACACCAATCCATGACACCAGGAGCAGGTATTGCTGCTGCTGCTAGTGTCTTTGCTAAGAGCTGATTAACAGTTTATGGTTGACGGTTGACGGTTGACTCTGTTCTGCGCTAAAAGGTCAACCGTTGGCCTACGGCCACGCTACGCGAACAACTCCTAATAGTGTTTTTAATTGTTAATGAAACTTCCGCCACCTAAGTTCAGCAAGGATGGGGGAATAATTCCTAATTGAGTTCAACAGCACCATCAAATCCCAATTCTCAATTAGGACCCAATCACATACCCAATTCCCAACCCAATTCCCAAGTTTTCCTGATCAGTACGAAATCCTAAGGAGTTAATTAAAGAAGTTTTGGCTCTGCCATAAGAGATCATCCTAAATAACCGCCCAAATCTGTTATGCCCTGACTGGGAAAAAAAATTTGACTTGATCAAAAGTTTTTTAACTCTCAAAGCAATGCCCAGTAATGATTTCAGCATCAGTTAAATTCCAATTACCATAACAAGTTCGGAAGAGCCGAAGGGTTTAACTGGTCTTACGTAGAATAAAATACATGGGTGATGTGAGGGTATGCAAAAGCCAATGTTTGAAACAGCTGAACAATTTCCTGTCTTGGGGTTACCCGTTCACCTTTTAGACAACTATAGTCATTACTTAGATGATCGTCTCACCAAAGGTCTAGGTAGTCATGTGGTAACTCTAAATGCTGAAATGGCAATCCAGGGAGAGCGCAACCCTGAGCTAGCTGCCGTTATCAAGCAGGCAGAACTAGTGATTCCTGATGGGGCAGGTATTATATTTTACTTACGACTCCACGGAAAAAAAAAGCAGCGCTGTCCAGGAATTGAACTAGCTCAGTCTTTACTGGTCAAGGCTGGACAATACGGAGAATCTTGCCCAGTGTTCTTCTATGGGGCAGCCCCTGATGTAGTCCAAAAAACAGCTAGGGTTTGGCAGAAGAGAGTTCCAAAATTAGCGATCGCAGGAATTAGTCATGGCTACCTCAGTGCAGAAGCAGAGGAAGAATTAAAGCTGACCTTAAAACAACAGCAGCCCAAAATCATATTAGTCGGCTTAGGTGTACCACGTCAAGAATTTTGGATTGCCCAGAATCGCCACCTGTGTCCCCAATCCACTTGGATTGGTGTTGGTGGTAGCTTTGATATCTGGTCAGGGGCTAAAACCCGTGCGCCAGCCTGGTTCCGGAACAATAATCTTGAATGGTTATATCGGTTGTATCAAGAACCCCACCGTTGGCGGCGAATGATGGTTCTGCCTCAGTTTGCTCTCAAAGCCTTAGCTCAAAGAATAATGGTTTTCCCTCAGTTTGCTCTCAAAGCCTTAGGTCAAAGGTTGGCATAACCTAATCCCTATCCCTGATCAATAGACCTCAAAGGATTAGTTCGCACCATTAGTATTGTTTCGTATTGTTTTTATGCGATCGCTAATGGGGATCGGCTGTGTGCTCAAGCTTGCGTCCGCAGCTTATTAGCCCCGTGGAAGGCCAGTTGTTCATCTGACTCCCGATCTCCCCATCTCCGGATCTCCCCATCTCCCCACACCTCCCACACCTCCCACACTTCCCTATCTTTCCCTAATCCCTAATGACCCAGAAAGCGATAATCAAATTACAAGGAGTAACAACAACCTATCCCAACAACCGAGGTTTGTTTAACGTCAATCTAGAAGTCAAGTCAGGAGACTTTTTATTTATCACAGGGCCTTCTGGTGCTGGTAAATCCACATTGCTAAAGTTACTCTATGGTGAACAGCGCCCCACCCAAGGGAAAGTATTTGTCGCTCAATTCAATGTTGGGCAATTACGAGGCGATCGCTTGTCATTCCTACGCCGTCGCCTGGGGATTGTTTTTCAGGACTACAAACTAATTCCCAAGCGAACTGTGTCAGAGAATATCGCTTTTGTTCTGTGGGCACAGAGTTTCACTCGCAAAGAAATTAAGCGACGCCTAACACCAACCCTTAAATTAGTCGGTTTGCAACACAAAGCCAACTGTTTTCCAGAGCAACTTTCAGGAGGAGAACAACAACGGGTAAGCCTGGCTCGTGCCATTGTTAGTACACCGCCCTTGATATTAGCTGATGAACCAACAGGTAACCTCGATCCCGACAATTCTTGGCAGGTATTAAACATTCTCAGGAAACTCAATCACCTAGGCACTACAGTTATTGTCACAACTCATGATGAAAACTTAGTCAGAATCTCCAATCAGCCAGTAGTACAGCTGCGAGAAGGACGTTTGTCTTGTCCTTTTTAGAAGCAATAGTTTACGATTACGATTTGTTTGCTGGTTTCCCTAACCTTACCCCATAATTTTTAATTATACATTAGACTTCGCGGCAGTTGTCGGTAACAGCGGATATGGTAACAGGAAACAGTGGACAATAATTGACGCAAACACTATTCTAAAAAGACTTTTGCAAGAGGTCTATTAGAGCACTGGACTCAAGGATTGTTCTTCAATTTTCTTAGCACTCTTAGTCAGTCCTACTCTGAGTTGTTGGTATTCAGACTCAAGCTGCGCAAAAATTTCCGCTGCTCCAGTGATGGTTTCCGACCTGCCCAGACTTTCCAGTTCGTGACACAGTTTGGAGAGATTTATACCCCCTAGGGTAGCGCTACTAGACTTTAATGTGTGAGCCGCAATTTCCATGGCTTTTGGCTCTTCTTCACTAATTGCTTGAGCCATGTTTTGCACTAACCTCGGAGTATCTTTTAAGTAAATTTCAATCAAACCAAGCAAGCATTCGGCCCCCCGTTCTCCGATACTGTCGATCAAGGATTGCAAAACCGAAAAGTCAACAGCTTGATCAGCTACTACTGGGTTGGAAGGTTGACGATAGTGCGGACATTGACTCAAGGCACGGACTAACTCTGGTACCTGGATAGGCTTGCTAATGTAATCATCCATTCCTGCACTCAGGCACATTTCTCGATCCCCTTCCATGGCATTAGCAGTCATGGCAATAATCCAGGGGCGTAAATGAGCTGGCCATTGTTCACAAATGCGTTGCGTCGCAGTTAAGCCATCCATTTCCGGCATCTGGACATCCATCAAAACCAAGTCATAGGGCTGACGACTAAGAGCTTGGAGTACTTCTAATCCATTCCCCGCGACATCAGCCCGGTAACCCATCCGTTTCAACAATTGCAGGGCTAACTGCTGGTTAACGATATTATCTTCAGCCAACAAAATCCGCAAAGGATGCTTTTGAGCCATTTCGGTGTCAAGTTTTAGGTGTTGAGCAGGTGTTCGCTTAATCTTGATCGGCTGTCCGCTCATCACCTGGGTCAAAACATCGTGAAGCTGAGATTGCTTAATAGGCTTGTTTAAGACAGCTGCAATATCTAGCTGACTCTGATGATGCTTTGTATCTGATTGATTCATTGAGCTCAGCATTACCAAGGGCAAGGCTTGACCCTCAGACTGCTGGCGGATTTTCGTTGCTAGGGTAAAACCATCCATCTCAGGCATATACCCATCCAGAATGGCAATGTCAAATTTATCCCCCTGACTGAGCCAATCGAGAGCTTCTCTACCTGATGCTGCTGTCTGGGTAAGCATACCCCAAGACTTAGCTTGCTCGGAGATAATCGTGCGGTTGGTCGCACTATCATCTACAATCAACAGCCGCTTTCCTTCTAACAATGGCTGAGATACTGGCAGCTTAGGTTCCTCGATCGGATCAGGCTGTTTAGCCAATACAGTGAAATAAAATTTAGAGCCTTGACCAACTTGACTTTCTACCCAAATTTTCCCACCCATCATGGTGGTGAGCCGTTGACAAATGGCCAAACCAAGACCTGTGCCTCCATATTGGCGAGATGTGGAGGAATCCACCTGAGAGAAGGACTGGAAGAGGCGGTCGATCCGATCCTCAGGAATGCCAATCCCAGTATCCTTGACCACAAATTGGATTTCGTAGATCGAAGATTGAGTAGAGGCGGAACGAAATCTGGCAGTGTGAGGGTTGCGGGAAGAAATCTGGGGGTGAGGCGGTGAAAATACTCTCGTGTTGTCTCTGGTATTGTTCTGTGTTCCTTTAGCTCCCCTGACCCCGTTGATATAGCCCGTCTGGTCAAATCCTCCTTGTAGAGTGTAGTCCTTTCCATTGGCTAGAGTAGGGAAACTCAAAGAGTAATGTTTTCCGTAGTCAGGAGCAGAGGCCAACGGGTAGGAGTAGTTAGCAGTATTACTGTGTTCTGTTTCTTTGCCATCAACCAATTCCCCTATGCTAAGTTCTCGGGCAGTTACAGAAACTAACACTTCCCCGATATGGGTAAATTTAATCGCATTCCCCAACAAATTGACTAGAATTTGGCGCAGCCGAGTCACATCTCCCACAATCATGGGTGGAGTGTTGGGATGGAATAGATAGGCTAACTCCAATTTTTTCTCAGCTGCTTTTGCCGCCAACAAATCTAAGGATTCCTCAATGCAAGTGATCAGATTAAACGGTTGTTCTTCTAACTCCAGCTTTCCAGATTCAATTTTTGAAAAATCGAGAATATCATTAATGATGGTGAGTAAACTATCCCCACTATTGCGGATAGTTTCCACAAAGTCTCGTTGCTGGGAGGTTAGGTCTGTATCCAGTAGCAAACCCGTCATGCCAATCACGGCATTCATAGGAGTGCGGATTTCATGGCTCATGGTTGCCAGAAATTCGCTTTTTGCCTGAGTGGCCGCTTCGGCAGTTCTTCTAGCTTGCTCTAGGGCGAAATTTTGCTCAGTCAATTGCTCTCGTTGGCGGGTTTCTTGCTCAAGCAGGTGAGCCTGAGCAATAGCAATCCCTACTTGGTCAGCGACGGCTTCGAGTAACTCAATTTCATCCAGACTCCACTGACGAAATTCATCACACTGATGTATTCCAATCACACCATTCGGTTCCCCCTGATAGGAAGTACGAATTACCAACATGGATTTGACTCCAATCTGCCGACTTATTGGGATCATCGGTTTCAGAAGGGGGTCTTCGTAAACATTAGGGGAACTGATGGCTCGGTCTTGGACTAACAACTGCTCTAAATGAGGATTCCCCAGAATCGGAATTTCTAAATCCAGTATCGATAGATAACCCTTTTCTAAATACTCAGCAACTGTAGGAATGCGAGGATAAGGTTGGGAAACATAGGTATGAATGGTGCAACGGTTCACCTGAAACACTTGACCAATTTGTGTGGCGGTGGTCTGAAAAATTTGTTTAGTCTTTAAACTTTGGCGGATTTCTTGGGTCACCTGTTTGAGTAGCATCACACGAGTCAGTTGCTGGTGTAATGCTTCCTCGGCTTGCTTTTGCTCAGATATATCAATCGATACGCTTAATACCGCTGGCATGTGGGCAATTGCTAAGGAGAAGGGAATTTTGGTAGTTTGGATGATAAGCTTTTCTCCATCAGGATAGATGATCGTCTCTTCTGGAAGGTGTGTCGGTTCTCCACTCTCCAATACCTGCAAATCCGCCTCTCTAAACTCGAAGGATTTTAGGAAGGATTGAGCAAAATCTTCATCCCGATGGTATAGTAAATCATCTACTGTCGTACCATAAGCTTCCGCAACTGCTTTGTTGGCTAGAAGAAACTCTCCATCTCGGTTCTTGGCATAAATGAAATGAGGCACTAAATCAATAACTTGACGCAGTTGTTTTTCACTTTCTTTCAGATGTGACTCGGTTAATTTACGATTTGTAATATCTCGGATAGTGCCAGAAGTCCCTGTGATACTATTGTCAGGATCTAGGGTTAATTGGGCATGAATTTCGAGCCAGCCTGAGCCCCCATCCTTGGTAATATACCTTAGTTCCTGCTGATAATACTCCTGTTTGTGGGTAATTAGGGATTGAAACAGTTCTATGTTAGTGTGACGATCATCAGGATGGAGATAATAAATAAAGTTAGTACCAATGCTATCTGCTACAGAAAAGCCCGTCATTTCTGTCCAAGTTGGATTGAGAAAGGTAAATACCCCAACCCCATCGGTTTGGAAAATAACCTCTTGCACATTTTCCACCACTGACCGATACTGCTCCTCTCTCTCCAGCAAGGCCAGTTCAACTCGCTTGCGTTCGGTAATGTCTTCCACAGAGCCTTCGTAGTAGAGCAAATTGCCATTAGTGTCTCGGACAGGGCGCACATTTTCCAAAATCGAGATTACACTACCATCTTTGCGATAAGCCTGAGCCTCAATGGATGATAAAGCGCCATTGTTCGCTAGCAAGTTAGTAAACTCGTTACGAGCCTCAGTGTCCACGTAAATTTGCTTTGAAACGTTCGTAATCGACTCCACTAGTTCTTCTGGGGAAGAATAGCCATAGATTCGCGCTAAGGCTGGATTGGCACTAATAAAGCGTCCATCCGGTGTAATCTGATAGATGCCCTCTACTGAATTCTCAAAGATGCTACGGTAATTCGCTTCAGCTTGCCGCAGCGCTTCCTCGGCTCGCTTGCGATTGGTGATATCACTAAAGGTACAAATGACTTGCTCTACTAACCCATCCACCCCCACCTGGGGATCGGCATTCACTAGTAACCATACCCAATCTTCAGTAGCTTGATTATGGACACCCATTACCACGTTTCTTACCAGTCTACGGGTGCTAATTGCCTGTTGGATGGGACGACTTTCGGTGGGGAATGGAGTGGTGTCTTCGTGAATGATAGTCCAATCCGAACCAAAAGGACTTTTATCCAACAATTCACTTTCGGTGAAGCCCAATATATCGAGAGCCGCTTGATTAAAGAGCATGAATTCGGTTTTTGCCTCGAATAGCAATACCCCGACCTGCATTTCTCGAATCACCATCCGGAATAGCCTTTCGCTCTCTTGCAATGCTTCTTGTCTAAGAGCTTGCAGTGCTTTACTCGTTTTCTGCTCGTAATATGAGGCAAGTAAGGTGAGGCTGAAGATGATTAGGTTAGTTATCCCTATGGTGCTTGTTACTACCGAAGTATTTAATGTCGGAGAAAACCCAGTGTCTAATGGTGGAGTAACGGTGAACTTGGCTGCCATCATGGTTGTATAGTTTACAGCGGTAATGGCTAATCCCAGGAGCACTGCCCAGCAAAGCTTCCACCCATGAAGGAATTTTCCGGTTCCTACCCCCACATCAAAAGATAGCCACAAGATGAAAAAGGATGTCAAGCTGGCTATAACAACGGATAGGGCAACTAAAAGGAGGTTGTAGTGAATGAGCCCTGGTATTCCCATGGCAGCGATCAGCAGGTAGGGTACGGATGCGATCGCTAATCCCATTACCACACTGCCCACCATTAACTGTCTGAGGTTGGTGATGGGGCTGACACTATAGAGTACGGCACCAGAGATTAGCACTGCTACCCAGTAAGAAAGCAGTACCATGGGCGTATCATAAGTGATGGGGATCGGAAACCGGAATGCTAGCATTCCCAAAAAGTGTATTGACCAAATCCCAACTCCCATGATCATTGCCCCACCAATCAGCCAACCTTTACGGGTAGGCTTTTGTGAGGTTTTTACTTGTCCAGCTAAAATCAGCACCCTATAGGTCACAATCGAGGCGATAGCAATGGATAGAACAACTAACTGTAGGTCATAGATACCACTCATTGCTCTATCTGTATCGCTAATTGGAACAGTTTTTATGATAAAATTTAGCCAGACAAAAACCATTGAGTAGGGCATACCGAGATATTATCTCCCAGACCCTCTAGGGGCCATTTCGATATATTTATTACGAAAATTGTCTTGTAATTCTGAATAGATGTATTGAATTTACACAATTTTGATAAATTAATTTACCGTATAAATACGGATTTTTACTATAGCTATATCCTGAAATTTACCGAATCTAATCTATTGGTTGAATCAGAAAGCACCAAATTTAAAACTTGGTAATTGTAATTGCAGAGATTTTTTTAGCTACAAAAAAATGGTCAACAGATAGCAGGATAAGTAGATTTATCCATACCTAATTAAATTATTGATAATAATCATTGGGTGTATACCGTAAAAACAACTACTTTGAACGTCTGAAGCTTAGACTAAAGGTAAGCAGTCAGCTAATGCGCTAGGCGCACGCTACGCTAACAGCATTGAGCTATCAGCTAATGTAAGGCAACCCCTGATCAATAAACAGAGTACGAATTTTTTCGTCAATTAAAAGTTAATAGTTAATACTTACGTAAGTCTTGGAAAACTGGGTGTAGTGGGTCATAAACTCGTTCAGAATTTTCTTGAATGACCCGGTGAATGGGAACAACCTCCACCACGCAGTTAGTGTATGCGATCGCATCCAACTGTCCTACCAACTCGGGTGACCAAGGTTCCTCACGAACTCTCTGATTTTGGCAAGTCAGCCACTCAATTAAATGCGATCGCATCACACCGGGTAAAATTCCAGCTTCCACTGGTGGTGTCCACCACTGACCATCTCTCCATCCCCATAAGTTACCTGTGCTAGTTTCCAGCCAATTCCCGTGATTATCTACCAGAATTGCTTCCTGTGCTCCCATATTTTGCGCCATTTGCTTCGCCAGCCATGGAGATAGATAATTCCCGGTCTTGTGAGTGGGTAAGCAGCGATGAAATTTTACCGAAGAGGACTCAGCTACCCAAGCAGTGATGCCTTGTTCTTGCCACTGAGCTAAATTGGCTGGCAGAGGACGACCCATAATCAATTCTCGTCCATCGGGGAATAGGGTAATTCTCAGCACTGGGTAAAGGGTGATCAGTGATTGTGCTCCTTGGCGCAATTGCTCCCAATCCGGCTGTTGCCAACCAAATGCTTGTAAACTCGATTGGAGGCGATGGCAATGATTAGTCCAATGGGTTAGTGGGTGATCTAATGACTGATGGTAAACTCGTAGGGTGGTAAAAACTGTAGCGCCATAGATAAATCCTGGCTCATCAATGGTCAGGCTCAGGGAGTTGCCCTCAATTAGCTGACCATTGTACCAGAAGCAGGGTTTTGACATCACTCTAGCGTTTTCCATACTTATGAGGTACACAAAATTTTTTCAAATCCCCCCCCTCAACGCGCCTGGGTTTCCTATTCCCCATACTCTTACCTCTACTCCATGCTCCCTGCTCACTGCTCCCTAAAACCCCAGACGAAAGTACCTCACCCAATTGATAAATGCTATATCGTAATCAACCAGAATTGCGATTATAATCTGCTTTTCCTCTTCGAGCGGTTTGCCTAGAACGCATGGTGTACTGACCATGAATGTTGACCAAGTAGGGAACTATATAGGTTAAACCCCCTGAAATCCATCGCTGTTGAGTGGGAGCATCCCATTTTGGAAAAAAGAGACAATTTATTCGCGATTTATAATCGCGAATAATATCCCGACTTAGATATCTTTAAGCTCGGAGTCGAAAGAAATATCTAATAAGCTATTTTTAAGAGAAT
>NZ_JAAHIE010001409.1:0-1075 GCF_010671945.1 Moorena sp. SIO4E2 | reverse complement strand
AGGTCAAGTCCTCTTTCGGGTTGAGCTACAGAGGCACCAATATTAGGAGTGATGCCCACAAATTGATCAAATCAGTGATTCGGTCAAAGCCCGACGCTGCGCGAACGACTCTGGTCAAGATCAATCCTAGAACTAGGAAAACCTAGAGATGAAGTCAACAGGGATGGAGTGAACAGAGATGGAGTCAGGAAGGAATCAAGTAGGGAATCAATGGGATTGGTAATAGTACCAACGATGTCCTCACTAATGGTGACAGTGGCAGCACCACTAATCTGATAATTATTGGTGTTAGGGTTACTTATGGTGCTGGAAACCATGGCTGTGCCATGGATACTGACAATGGGATTGGCCTTTGGCCACGCTACCCGAATGCTTAAATCCTCTGAGGTATTGTCACTGCGATCGCTTAAATCTGCTGAGGGATTGTCACTAATGGTACTAGTAGCCGTGCTGCTACTGCTGACCATTACCACACCGCCACCAGAGTCGCCTGTTCCGTTAGTGTGGCTTTTGGCCAAGGGATTGGGACTAATCATGTTAGTAGCCGTCGCACTGCTACTGATCTTGACGAGAGGGTCATCTGGGTCTACTGTTCGATGACTACTAATTTCAATCTTGGTGATATTCGCGGTTGTTCCATCTTGAGGCTGAATTTCGAGATCAAACACTTGGTCAATGTCATCAAAATCTATAATTCTTTGACTCTCTATAGGGGGCTCGACGTTAATCGAGCTATTGGTGATGTCCAAATCACCAGTAGTAGCCATTGGTTGTAGATTGCTTTGGGAATTAAGCACAGAAAAGCTGTTGTTTATCATCGAGGTTTCTACTCGAACGTCAACAAAGAAATGAGATAGAGATTCCCTGATTGACTTTTTCTGACTACCCAGGTCGAGTAGCCACGACATTTTTAACTTTGTCAGTCTAAATTCTATCTAGGTGATCAAATTCTGGGGGGGCGACAAGCGGCCTGTAACCCTTGATATATATTAAATTGAGCGAATTATGGTAAAAAAAGATAGGTCATAAATTGTCAATACGACCTACCAATCGAGAATGAGACAAGAATTATATC
>NZ_JAAHIE010001408.1:0-1075 GCF_010671945.1 Moorena sp. SIO4E2 | reverse complement strand
CGAAGTCGGTTGTAACTGATATCTTGCACTAATGTCAGTTACAACCGACTTCGTAAAGAGCGAAATCCCTTTACTTAAGGAACTTAATGCTTACCACGACGGCGGCGGCGTCTCCGACCCTTACCCTTACCCTTACCCTTATTAAAGTTAACATTCGAGAGAAACGAAATGACGTTAACGTTACTTACGGTCACCAGACTAGCGGTATTTATACTAAATACTCCTCCTCCTCCTAAAACCATGTCCATTTCCTGACCATCGCTTAGCTCATTGAGGAAGCTTTCAGAATCTTGGAATAGCTCTGAACCAGCAGGACGCAGTTCAGCGATTTTAATACTAGACATTTGGGTTTTTCCTTAATTTCAGATGTGGGTTAGTTAGCAATCAGCTAACTATTCATGACTAGTTAGCTTGCTAACTTCTTAAGTTAATCCTCGTACCAAAAACAGAAAATGTCAAGGGTTTTTATAGTTGTTTTTGGACTTAAATCTAGCTAGTCTTTTTTAGACATAAAACAAGGCTTTATTTCTAGTGGATAAGACATAATGTATGGGGTTTGTCTTTTAGTTTTAGACATAAATTAATGAATTATTTCTTTTCGATGTCAAGACCCAATTCAATTAAATTAATCTTAAATAAACTTAATATTTTTTCAGACAAAATTCATTGATGGATGGCTAAAATAAGAAATTATGAATCATTTCAACCCTAGTAGTCTGTCAATTGTAAGCATTCAGCTAATGCGCTACGCCCACGCTAAGCGAACAGCTATCAGCGTGTCGCGTATCAGCTCATGCGCTACGCCCACGCTAAGCGAACAGCTATCAGCCTTGGCCTGTGGCCAGGCTACTAGATCGGTGCTTTTGAAGAAAATAAGCTGACGGCTGACGGCTGACGGCTGACGGCTGACGGCTGACTGTCAATTTAGTTTTGAGGGTTAGGGCGTGTTTTCAAAGTTTTCGGCAAGATTATGATCCCCCCCAGCCCCCCTTAAAAAAGGGGGGAGCCATACTCAAAGTCCCCCTTTTTTAAGGGGGATTTAGGGGGATCTCCGAGTTTGAAGACACGCCCTAGG
>NZ_JAAHIE010001407.1:0-1076 GCF_010671945.1 Moorena sp. SIO4E2 | reverse complement strand
GGTGCAGCATGCACTGATCGTGTGAGGCTGGTGATGGAAAATATGCATACCTCGATCAAAACTCGTATTAGTTTCTCTCAAAAATCGGTGACTTTAAGGTTAATCGCGGGTATGCTTAGTGGTACTGAAAATGGTCAAAAGAGATCTTATCTGGCTGATACTCCGTTAGTTTAATTATTTTCATTTTTTATAGGGCTACGCCCAGGGAACAGGGAATAGGGAATAGGGAGTAGGGAGTAGGGAGTAGGGGTAAGAACATTGAATTTACTTCATAAGTATTTGAAACGCTATATTTTTAATTTTTAATTTTTAATTTTATAGTGTCCCAACGAAATTGCTCTAGTTTATCCCGTTGATCGAAAAAGTATTCTTCTAGATATGGCTCAATCTCCCTTCGCCAGATATCTTCAATTTCATTAGCTATAGTTTCTAGTAGAAAGAAGGAGATTCCCAGGGAGTAGTTAGGATCTGCGATCGCATTATTTATTTGTTCGAGTATCTTAATCAATCCATTAACTGGAAAATCCGTTGTTTGGTGATATCGTCTTAAGATTTCATAGTTGGGAGAGAGCCGAATAAATGCAAAGCGACGGCGAAATGCCTGATCAACTAGAGCAATAGAACGGTCTGCTGTGTTCATAGTACCGATGATCCGAACATTTTTCGGGATACTGAATAGTTGATTACTGCCAGCTAAGGGAATTTTTTGATCCCGGTACTCTAGTAGATACAATAATTCTCCAAACACACTAGCGAGGTTAGCACGATTAATTTCATCGATGATTAGAACACAAATTCCTCGCCGAGACTCAGCTTTCTTACAGAATTCTAGGAATCTGCCTGGAACTAGAGGATATCTCAATTCCCCATTTTGACTTTGTGGACGGATACCTTGAATAAAGTCTTCATAGGAATAGGCAGGATGAAATTGGACAAGTTTTGTGAAGCCATCACTTCCACTGATTAAATGGTTAGCAATTTTTTGAGCACTATAGGTTTTACCTGTACCTGGTGGGCCGTAAAAAATTCCTTGTCCTTTGCGTTCAATAGCACGTATCCATGCCTCTAACTCTGCT
>NZ_JAAHIE010001406.1:0-1076 GCF_010671945.1 Moorena sp. SIO4E2 | reverse complement strand
CTCACAAGTATGATGTAGTCGTGATCGGAGCTAGTCGAGAGGGATTATTGGAGCAGGCGATCCATGGCAATATTCCAGAAGCGATCGCACGGGGTGTTGATAGTACTGTGATTTTGGTTAGGGAAGCACTTCATTAATTAGGGAATCGGGAGTCGGGAATCGGGAATCGGGAATCGGGGTAAGCATTCAGCTGTCAGCTTATGTGCTACGCACACGCGATCGCGTTCAGCTTATGTGCTACGCACACGCTACGCAAACAGCTATCAGCTTTTATTTATCAGCTATCAGCTAAAGGCTGACCGCTGACAGCTGACCACTGACCGCTAATAACTGACATTTTATAATTCTATCTTCATTCTAAATTCTTTTGAGCAAACTTCCGCAGTTTAGGATCGGGGTCATGCTTTGCTCTATCCTGCAATAAAGACCTGCTTTGGGAATGGTTAGGATAGTATTTGAGAATGGCCTGAAGGGCTATTTGTCGAGGATTGTAATTCTCGTCATCTCTCTCGTAATCTCTGTCTTTATCAGGGTCAAAGGGGTCATGGAGAGTGCGATCGCATAAAAATTGCGATAACCAAGGCTGGTCGTGCCAAGCTTGAGCTAACTGTTGAATTGCTTTACCTCGCACATCCGAATCAGTATCAGAGCGAGCGGATTCTTGAAGTATGGGTAAAGTATCTGGGTGGTCTTGGTAACCTTCAGCTAACTGTTCTATTGCTGTAACTCGCACATCCGAATCTTTATCAGAGCGAGCGGATTCTTGAAGTAGGGGTAAGGTATCTTGGTGGTCTTTGTAACCTTCAGCTAACTGTTTAATTGCTGTAACTCGCACATCCGAATCTTTATCAGAGCGAGCGTATTCTTGAAGTAGAGGTAAGGTATCTGGGTGGTCTTGGTAACCTTGAGCTAACTGTTGAATTGCTTTACCTCGCACATCCGAATCAGTATCAGAGCGAGCGGATTCTTGAAGTAGAGGTAAGGTATCTGGGTGGTCTTGGTAACCTTTAGCTAACTGTTTAATTGCTGTACCTCGCACATCCGAATCACTATCAGAGCGAGCGGATTCTTGAAGT
>NZ_JAAHIE010001405.1:0-1081 GCF_010671945.1 Moorena sp. SIO4E2 | reverse complement strand
AGATGGTTTTTGATCTAGATTCCCAATTCTAGAAGTTTCACCATCAGACCAATGTCTCATGTACTACTTCATCTTCCGTATTTCATATCTTCTTGGGAGAACTCAACATGGCAACACTCAAAATCATTGTTTATATAGTGGTTAGCTTCTTTATTGCCTTATTTGTGTTTGGCTTCTTGTCAAACGATCCATCTCGTAACCCTAAGCGGAAAGATTTCGAGTAAATAGCGTTCGCGAAGCGGTTCCAAAGGAACATCGCATTATCATGTCAGGTCTATCAAAGACCTCAACTAGAGATAGCCACGGCTCGTGAAGACGGGATTATCTAGACAAAACCACGCTCTTAGATGAGGGTGGTTTTGTATTTATGCTTAATTAGTTGTAATATGGGCTGTCTTTGTCGATAACCGATTTGGAACTACAATCTTGGGGATTGAGTCAAGGATTGTTGGTCTGAATAGTAAAACACCAGCCAATTAGTGAAAAATGCCCCAGCCAGTTCAGCCGCCGGTCGTACCCGCAATTATTCAAACCGTTAAACCTTCCCAGACCACTAGCCACCTCGATGAATTATCTCAAAGAATAACCGTTTCGGCACCGTACCAAACACAGCAAAACCAGGTACTGCTCAAACCCTACCCAACAGGAGAGCTCAAGATTGAGGCTTTCCCAATATTAGCCACAGACAAAAGCGCTGCTAGCTTAGGTCTACCAATTTCCCGAGCAGTTGGCCAGACCTTGCCAAGCATAACAAACAGCCAAGACAATTGGCAACTAGGGCAAGGAAAACAGTGGCAACAAACTTTTCTAAAACCAGGAATCAAGCAACCACTCCATCCTGATTTAACCTCCTTACTCAATAGTCCAACTCCAGAAGCACCATCAACTCTGGAACCGGAATTTTCGACTAGGGTTTCTCCTAGGTTTTCCTCGTCGGTTACTTCTGAGACAGGGGTTGCTGATTCTGGGTATGATGCGGCCCCCCTAGCCCCCCAAGTTTGGGGGGAACAAAACCTTCAAAGTACTCCAAAATTAGGCGTTGCTGATTCTGGGTATGATGCGGCCCCCCTAGCCCCCCAAG
>NZ_JAAHIE010001404.1:0-1084 GCF_010671945.1 Moorena sp. SIO4E2 | reverse complement strand
CAATTGGCGGAGAGTTTGTACTCAGAATAATCTGTCGGCCTTCACTGTCAAGAGCCGTACCAGGTGTGACAATCACCTGATTAGTAGCAGTCTCAAGAGTCAAACCATCACAAATTCCCGAAACCCGGAGGAATTGGTCTAGGCGGCGCTGTCGGTCAATATGATACTTTTGTTCATCAATGAAATCCTGGTCTTTTAAAAACTCACCATCGAAGTAGCGTACTCGCTTGTCAATGTAAGGATACTGAGTATAATCTGCCATTTTAATTCTCCCTTAGTTACGATATCGTTGTGGTGCCCAATAGTGTAGTCTCCCCAACGATGATGCCTGGTTTACTTTCAGTGGGCTCATTAATAATTTGCATACCGGGTATTAACACCCGCAAAGCATAAAAGGTGTGAGCTGGTTTCTCCTGATTGACAATTGCCTTAGCAATCTCTTCCTGACGTTGCAGCAGTTTAGGGTCTCGCTCATTCAAGGTGATTGTCACCTGGAAGTAATGAGCAGGTTGTTCAAATTCGTAGATTTTGACGTCTTCTTGAGTGTAAAGTTCTAGCATTTGCTTCACTCCCGCCTTAGTCCCCCGTTGGCGATAGAGAGGAACAATATTGCTGATAAATCGGCGTTTAGTCTCCTCACTCCAATCATCTCGCAAACTTAAAGCCACCCAACTGGCCAGCCAAGGTATAAACTCAGTTGGTGCTATCTCTGACTCTACTGGTAAATCAGGATGATTATAGGGATTGAAGTAAGTAGGGATACGGTCAATGTACTCTTCTAGAGCCAACTGCTCAGGATTCGGATCATCAGTATCCCTGGGTAAAAAGCCACTCATTACCCGCTCCAACGCTAGCAGGAACCGACCAACAAAAGGGTCTTCCTGAAAGTTAGCTGGTAGATAGTTTAGATAGCTACTTGGGTTGTTGGACATAAGCGCGTTTGTATCTAGGTTTTAAACACACGAATTGTTGAAAAAGGGAATAGGGAATAGGGAATAGGGAATAGGGAATAGTGGGGAGATGGGGAGATGGGGAGATGGGGAGATGGGGAGATCACTTGCCTGTTCCCGATTCCCGATTCCAA
>NZ_JAAHIE010001403.1:0-1085 GCF_010671945.1 Moorena sp. SIO4E2 | reverse complement strand
AAAAAGAAATCCGCAAAGACTTAGAATTAAGTATTAAGCGTTTAGGAGCCAAAGCTAGAGCGGCTGGGATTCATTTGATTATTGCTACTCAACGACCAGAAGCGAAAGTTGTTACTCCGATTATTCGGTCTAATTTACCAGGGCGAATTGCTTTACGCACAGCGTCTGAAGCGGATTCAAAGATTATTTTTGGTGGCAGCAACACTGAAGCAGCTTATTTGTTGGGTAAGGGAGATTTATTATATCAAAAGGGTGGTAAGTTAGAGCGATTGCAGAGTTTGTTTGCTGAGAGGATTGTATTGCCTTGAGCAAAGTTTATTCAAATAAAGTTTGACCCTGTGGTGCGTTACGGGGCAGACTATCCAAAAACTGGCTACCGTAAAAATCAAGGCAAGTCCGCCCCTAACACACCCTACCCAACAGCCCGAGCCACACGAAAACCGATAATGCTGAAGATGAACTCGCGCGCGAGAAAGAAGTTGCGGGAGGCAGAACGGCAATACCTAGGAAGGTCGTACCACGAGCCGCCCCGCACTATATAATAATCAGTATGATAATTATCTTTAGTCCAGATACTCCCATCTGTAGGAGCTCCTTCGTAATTATCATGCCAAGGATCTGCACACCACTCCCAAACATTGCCATGCATATCGTATAAACCAAAGCCGTTGGGGGGAAAACGTCCTACATCGGTGGTTTCTTTTCGAAATTCCCCTTGTGCTTCCTCTGCATAAATAGAGGAAGCACCATAATTAGCTAATTTACTCCTTATGGTCTCTCCATAATGGAATGGTGTGGTAGTTCCGGCTCTACAGGCGTATTCCCATTCCGCTTCAGTGGGTAATCTGTATTCCGTTGCTGTATATTCACAGAGGCGATCGCAAAATTCCACTGCATCGAACCAGGTTACTCGCTCTACTGGTCGATTCTCTCCTTTAAATTCAGAGGGGTCTGGATCTAAGTCCCGCTTAACTTTTGGAAGCTTGGCCACAGCTCGCCATTGCGCCTGGGTTACTTGATATTTCCCCAGAAAGAAGGGTTGGATGCGTACTTGGTGCTGAGGTCTTTCACTACCATCACTCCCT
>NZ_JAAHIE010001402.1:0-1089 GCF_010671945.1 Moorena sp. SIO4E2 | reverse complement strand
AATTGAAGAACGTTTAGTAACTCGTTGTCAGCTACTCCAAAGCATGACCTCAGAGATTAAAAATTTAACTAATTATCATTGGTTAACTTATGACTAACTTTTATAAGCTTTTATAAACCGGATTTAGTATAAGATAGTCTCCTGGGAAACCACTGATAGGAATTTCCGATAGGTCTGTAGGTCGAGGCTACTCATATCTGTACCATCTAGTAAAACTCTTCCGGTTGTGGGAGCCATGAAACCAATAATCAGACTTAATAACGTCGATTTTCCGGCTCCGGATGGTCCGACGATGGCAATGGTTTCCCCAGGATTGACCTGTAGACAAAAGTCTTGAATGGCAAACTGTTCCGTATCGGGATACTGATAACTAACGGAGTCAAAGGTGAATTCACCACGCACCTGTTGCAGAGCTATCTTACCAGGATTGCGCTCTAGGTCAGGACACTCCATAATTTCACCTACTGAGCGAATGGATTCAAAACCTTTGCCAATCTGTGGCAATACCGCTAGAATTTGCACTATCGAGTTAGTTAGGGAATCAAAATAGCCGGTCAGTAACACCACATCCCCCACTGTGATTGCCCATTGCTTGGTATAGACTAACCAGGCTGAGGTGATCAAGCAAACGAGACTGAATAACCGTAGGGTTACCCAAGAAGAGGAATCAGTGATGGCGTTAATCGAGTCAAGTCGCACCGCTGCCTCTTTCACCGTCACTAACTTGGCATCAATCCGTTCCATCTCAGTCTGTTGAGCACCATGAGCTCGTGTGACTGGGATTAGCTGAATCATCTCGATTAAGCTAGCTGCCATTTCTTCTAGTTGTTGCCGGAAAGCAGAATTGCGATCGCGAATCGGTCGTCTGAGTATCGAGATCAGAATCACAGCGGCTGGGACAGTTCCCACGAAGAACAGCAGGAACCAAGGAGCACGAATAGCAGTAGCGAAAATTGCTACTAATACTAAATCCGGTTTATAAAAGCTTATAAAAGTTAGTCATAAGTTAACCAATGATAATTAGTTAAATTTTTAATCTCTGAGGTCATGCTTTGGAGTAGCTGACAACGAGTTACTAAACGTTCTTCA
>NZ_JAAHIE010001401.1:0-1090 GCF_010671945.1 Moorena sp. SIO4E2 | reverse complement strand
CAATTCAAAATTCTGCACCACCCAATATTTAGTCAGCTGATCCAGAATCAGACCAATAGCAGCAGCAAACCAACACAGGCGGTTTTTTTTCATTAGTCATTAGTCATGATAGCATTTATTGATTGGGTGAGGGACTTACTAGGAGTCGGGAGTCGGGAGTCGGGAGTCGGGAGTCGGGAGTGTCAAAGCCGTTTTACACATCTAGTGATTAGTCTTTTGTTAATTAAACCTTAGCAATTAACAAATTTATTTTGACCAATGACTATCAATAAAACATCAACTGCCGTAGAGCAAATGCCACAACGGTGACAGAACAAATTACCACTAGCTGACTCGGTAAAGGTGAAATGGTATATTTCATGATGGCTTCCATGAGAGGCTCAGCCCCAAGCACTGACCAATTGATGCCGTGGAAAATCATCAAATAGCCGACACCATAGGCATGGATGGTTAGTAAACCACATAGGCAGCTAAATGCCAATGTTTCGACTCGTGGTTGTACGCGAAAGGCTAAAAAACCACACACCCAGGCTCCGGCAATAAAGCCTAGTATGTATCCAAAGCTGGGTTCCTTGATATAGCCAATACCTCCACCTTGAGTAAAGACTGGCAGGTTCAACCCGATCACAACATAGGCAATTTGAGAAAGAGCACCAGCATTTCTGCCTCCTAAACAAGCAGCTAGTAGGACTGCTCCAATCTGATAGGTAACCCCTAAGGATATAGTTTGAACACCTTGAGTTGACCAATCCCAGGGTGGATTGGAGACAAAGAAGGCTTCTAGAAACGTGCCGCCGATTGTCAGCAGCAAACCAATTATGGCCCACAAAATCTCATTGGGAGCAGACACAGTTACATCGATAATCTATTTATTCTGGCTATTTATTCTAAGAGTTATATTCTCCGGGAATCGGAGCTTCACCACCGGTTAGACCCAAAGAGTCCAGCATAGCGTGGTCTTGCTCTGGTGGCTGTCCCAGAGTGGTGAGGTAGTGTCCAATCAGCATAGCATTGATTCCGGATTTTAGCCCTTTTGCCTGCAATTCACCCATCACGGCTTCTCGCCCACCAGCATAGCGCAGGATTTGCT
>NZ_JAAHIE010001400.1:0-1090 GCF_010671945.1 Moorena sp. SIO4E2 | reverse complement strand
GTTAGTTTCCGATGATTCAGACTTACAGACTTTATCATCGACAACTAAAATCTCAGGGCCTTTTCAGTTGATTTTTGGTACTCCCAATCCTGACTTTTTATTGGGTACTAGCAACAACGATTTAATCCTGGGACTTGAGGGAGATGACATCATTATAGGACTTGAGGGCAATGACCTTCTCTTTGGTCAAGAGGGAAATGACATTCTTATCGGCGGCTCAGGTAACGATTTTCTGTTTGGGGGCTCAGGTAATGATGTTCTCTCTGGCGACTCAGGTCACGATTGTCTGTTTGGGGGCTCAGGTGAAGACACTCTGTTTGGGGGCTCAGGTAACGACTCTCTGTTTGGGGGCTTAGGTAACGACTCCCTGTCTGGGGGCTTAGATAATGACACTCTTCTGGGTGGCTCAGGTAATGACTCCCTGTCTGGGGACTCAGGTAACGACTCTCTTCGAGGTGGCTTAGGTAATGACTCTCTGTTTGGTGGCTCTGGTAATGATACCATCGTAGGTGTCGATCCCACCAGTAGCAATCCAGGTGTTAATGAAATTGATATCTTAACCGGAGGAGCTGGTGCTGATACATTTGTGCTTGGAGATAGCAGCAATGCTTACTATGTTGGGCAAGGATGGTTTGGTTTCAATGATTACGCTGTAATTACGGATTTCGAATCTGGTACGGATACAATTCAACTCCATGGAGCAATCGGCGACTATATCTTTGGGGCTAACTTTATCTCTATGAATACTCCTTCCCTGGAGGTTATTGCTATAGTTACTGATACCTATACAACAGCCGATCTGATCTTTGTATAACGACTAGTACACGGTGGGGGAAACAACTGACTAGTTAAAATCTCCTTGATTTGATTAGTTTCCTGTTCTGTGTTTTCATCCTAAGGTGGGCAGTGCCTAGGCCGTGTTTTCAAAGTTTTCCGCAAGATTTAGATCCCCCCCAACCCCCCGCGCGGAAGGGGGGAGCCATTCTCAAAGTCCCCCTTTTTTAAGGGGGATTTAGGGGGATCTCCGAGTTTGAAAACACGCCCTAGTAATGCTATGGCTTGGTGAATTGGTCTGGTTCACTGCCCACCC
>NZ_JAAHIE010000140.1:0-15193 GCF_010671945.1 Moorena sp. SIO4E2 | reverse complement strand
AGACCGGTGAGGGTTCCAGGCGATCAAAAATCAGCCCTTTTATCCCCAATGGGGAACCTAGAGTCACAAAAACCTCCACTGACCATTCTGGGTGTTGGCATAGGGCTTCGTAACAGACAACTGACCCGAGGGAATGACCAACCAATACACGGGTATCTTGGTCAATCGCTTCCACAATGCGTCCGCGAATTTGCTGTCTTAACTCTGGATTATGGAAGTAACCCCCAACTTGCTTGAGAAAAGAAATCACGATCTTTTCAGCAACACCACCAAAAAACCTGGAACCAGTTAAGGCATTTAAAGCTTTTTGAACACGTCTCGGTGTTGCCTTTTCTCTTGATAGATCGGCTGGGCCTTTAATATCATCTTCTACTTTTGCTGCTTCTTTCCACCATTCCAGGAGGAGTTCCTTCTCCCAATCCGAGTCAATATCACTGGCGTCATAGTTAGGTATCCCTATTGCTGATTTCGAGCGGCCTCTGAACAGGTCTCCATAAAAGGCACAGCGGAATTCATGATCAGAATCTAATCTAGCTCCAACACGCTCCAAACCATCCTTGAGGGCTGGTAGCCACTGAGCATAAATTGTATTACTACCTCTAAATTCTTGATTAATACCATGAACACCCACAATCTTAGCCATACCATTACCTACCTATCTGTGTAAGGATTGGTTCAAATACTAGAATCTCAAAGAGCTTCCGCAGCCACAGGTGCTGTAGCAAAGCTAGCAACTCCTCCAGCAACTTTAGAAACTTTGTTGTTATCGAGAAAGTTCTGAAAACTTACCCTTATACAGAACTTACGTGGTTAAGTTGATTTCGCCCCCCTAGCCTCCCAATTTTGGGTGGGAAATAAACCTAACCGCGTAACTCCTGTTTATATTATCAATTTACAGCAGTCGCCAGGGCAGTTAGGACATCGACATTAGTCTCACACCCTTTGTAAGCGCAAGAGTTTGACTTCTGACTTCTGACTTCTGACTTCTGACTTCTGACTTCTGACTTCTGCTATACATGATCAATCGTTAAATAAAAAAAAAGAAAAGACTTTTACCATACCAAATATCGTACACTAATCCAAAAGTGCAACTACTGGGGGCAGGATAGGGTTTGACTGGCTGCTGGCATAGGAATCCAATTCACTATGGAAAATGCAGTTGATAATCCCTGTTTAAAAGCTGCGGTAATCAAAACAACTTAGGGACTAAATCAGGTTAAAATCTGGAATATAAACTATAATTATAACAGGTAATAATTATCTACCAGATGATATAAATACTTTACTCATAGTTTAGTTAAACCAAGCCATTTTATTAGACAGTTTGGCTTGATTTTGGTTTAGATAATTTTACAAACTAAACTTGTGATTACTAGTTGTGATTACTAGTTGTGATTACTAGACATTTTTCGATACCAGTAAGTTCAAGTAGTTCTTATATCCTTCTTATATACTGCTTATATACTTCTGATCAAGTAGTAGTTATTATAAAGTCCTCTCTATCTCACTAAGTGATTTCCATTAGTCCCATGACACTAAACCAGGTTTTAGGGTTTTTGCTCATTGTTACCGTCTGTCCTATCTTAGGCGGACTACCTCTGATTGCCTGGATTACCTATGTACTGACAAGGCGTAACCTAGCCCAGGTCGGTACTGGTAATATATCAGTTTCAGCCGCCTTTTACCACGGAGGAAATCTGGTTGGTGTCTTGGCAGTGCTCTCAGAGGCAGGAAAAGGAATTGCAGCAGTCTTACTAGCTCGCCACTTCTTTCCCAGTGAATCAGCCTGGGAATTGATCGCTCTAATCATGCTGGTCTTAGGTCGTTACTGGATAGGCAAAGGTGCAGGGACGACCAATGTAACTTGGGGAGTATTATGCCATGACCCCATTCTCGCATTGCTGGTATTTTTGATTGGAGGGATTAGCTTTACCATTTTCCGCAATCCCAAACATGGCAAACGGGTGATTTTAGTCTTGTTCCCAGTGATTCTGGCTTTATTGCATCCCCAGGATGTCTCCAGAATTGTAATTGCCACCAGCTTGAGTCTATTATTAGCTTGGATTTATCAAAAAATTCCCGATGACTTAGACCTTCCGAGTGGAGAAACTCAAGCAGAATCTAAGAAAGTGTTTCATTTTTTCCAAGGCGATAGTGCCGTAATTTCTCTGGACACCAAACTAGACCCTAAAAAAGTTGGGCAAAAAGCTGCCACCCTATCCCAGCTGAAGCGTTCTGGTTACTCCGTACCTGTGGGCTGGGTACTCCCTCCAGGGGATGATCCAGAACCTTTGCTCAAATACCTACCCGTTTCTGAATCTGAACCCCTGGTAGTGCGTTCTTCCGCAGTGGGAGAAGATTCAGCCCAGGCTTCAGCCGCAGGGCAGTATCAAAGCATCTTGCAGGTGACCAGCTCAGCGGCACTACTGGATGCCATTAATCGAGTCTTAGAGTCTTATCGTAATCCAGTAGCTGCACAATACCGTCGGGATCAGCAACTGCCAGATACAGCGATGGCTGTGCTCATTCAAAAACAAGTCAAAGGGGTTTTTTCTGGGGTTGCTTTCAGTCGTGACCCTATTTCCCAACAGGGAGAAGCTGTTGTGGTCGAAGCCCTACCTGGATATGCTACACAAGTTGTATCGGGTAAAGTAACACCAGAGCAGTACCAAGTTTATTTCCAGAAGTCAGGGCAGCAAGAGGATTCAGCAGAAAGTTTGCCCTCCTCACGGATTGAGGGGAGTGGTGATGTCCCCCCAGCCTTAATCAAACAAGTGGCGCTCTTGGCACGTCGGTTAGAAGACTATTACCAGGGTCTTCCCCAAGATCTTGAGTGGAGTTATGACGGTCAAACCCTTTGGTTACTGCAAGCACGACCTATCACTACTCTACAACCAACCTGGACTCGTAAAATTGCTGCGGAAGTGATTCCAGGAGTAATCCGACCCCTAACTTGGTCGATTAATCGTCCCCTCACCTGCGGTGTTTGGGGAGAGATTTTTACCATAGTGCTAGGGAAACGAGCTAAAGGAATGGATTTCACCGAAACCGCCACCCTGCACTATTCCCATGCTTACTTCAATGTTACTCTGTTGGGGGAAATTTTTCGGCGTATGGGTCTACCCCCAGAAAGTCTGGAATTTCTGACTAGGGGAGCTAAGTTTTCCAAACCACCGATAAATACCACTATAAAAAACGTACCTGGTTTACTACGATTGCTCGGTCGGGAATGGCGTTTAGACCAAGATTTTGAAGCGGATTACCAAACCCACTTTCTGCCCCTATTGAATCAGCTTTCAGCAAGAACCCAGTCGGAATTATCTCCAGTGCAACTCCTAGAACGCATCGACAGTATTCTGAAGGTGTTGAAACGAGCCACCTACTATAGTATTCTTGCTCCCCTTAGTATGTCCTTGCGGCAGGCACTACTCAAGATTGATGACAAAGAACTAGATAACAGCAAAACTCCAGAGGTCGATAGTATGCGAGCCTTAGCTAAGATAGCAGCAGATGCTCGCCATTTATTAAGCCACGAACAAATTATCTATGACAGTGGAGCCTCTCTGTTTGCCACCCTAGCAGAAATCCCAGATGGTTCCAGTATTTTAGAGCAGTTTGACCGCTTTCTTGAGGGCTATGGTTACCTTAGCGAAGTGGCAACCGATGTAGCAATTCCCCGCTGGCAAGAAGACCCCCGAGCTGTTAGAAAGTTGTTCGCTCAGTTTCTAGCTCATCCACTGCCCCAATCTCCAAAACCTATAGGGCAACACTGGAAAGCTGAAGTGGTACAAGCACGGCTGGATCTCAAAGGTCGAGTGACCCAAGTCTACTCTAAGCTGATGGCTCACCTACGTTGGAGCTTCTTGGCTTTAGAGGCACGCTGGCTGCTGTCAGGTTTACTATTGGAACCAGGGGACATTTTTTTCTTGGAGTTAGCCGAAATTCGCTCTCTAGTAGGTAGTGATAACCCGGAACTCAGACAACAGCTTCCACAAATTGTGCAACAACGACGGACTAAATTTGAACAGGATGCTCAGCTGACTACGGTACCTTTCCTGGTTTATGGCAATAATCCTCCCTTACCCGCTGAACCCAAATCTTTAGCTGGGTCTGAGCAACGACTGCTACAAGGCATTGGTGCCAGTTCGGGACAAGTACAGGGTTTGGTAAAAATAGTCAAAACCTTGCAAAGTGATATCACTATTGACCAGCAAACCATTGTGGTTGTACCCTACACCGATTCTGGTTGGGCACCATTACTCGCTCGTGCTGGTGGCGTAATTTCTGAAGTAGGGGGACGTTTATCCCACGGTGCCATTGTAGCCCGAGAGTATGGTATCCCAGCCGTAATGGATATTAATCATGCCACTGATATATTACGAGATGGTCAGCGGGTCAGGATTGATGGTCAGTTGGGCACAGTTGATGTATTGGACTAGTATAGCGGGAGTAGGGAGTAGGGAGTAGGGAGTAGGGAGTAGGGAGTAGGGAGTAGGGAGTAGGGAGTAGGGAGCGGTGCGACCTACTCCCAGATCCGCTGTTCCCTACTTCTGAAACAAGTCTATGTTAAATTAAGTCATAATTGTTCCATCCATCAACTTCTGATACCGATACTCTAACTCGACTTTCATTAAAGGGTAATTATCCAATATTTCATCCTGAAGAATAATCTTTTCTGCTGCATCCCGCGCCAAATTTAATACCTCTTGGTCTTCTACCAAACTAGCTAGAGCAAAATCTGCTAACCCGGATTGGCGCTTACCTAAAACTTCCCCAGGACCACGAAAACGCATATCCATTTCTGAGATCAAAAAGCCATCCTGGGATTGTTCTAATACCCCCAAACGTTGTCTGGCTGTTTCAGTATTAGAACCACTGACTAAAAGACAATAAGATTTGTCAGAACCTCGACCCACACGACCCCGTAATTGGTGTAACTGAGATAACCCAAACCGTTCTGCATTTTCAATCATCATTACGGTCGCATTGGGTACATCTACACCCACTTCAATCACGGTAGTTGAAACAATAATTTGGCTCTTGTTATCCCGAAAAGCACTCAGTGCTTTATCTTTATCGGCTGAATTCATCCGACCATGAAGTAACCCAACCTTAAATTCTGGAAATATACTCTCAGACAGTCGTTTATGCTCCTCAATTACCGAGCGTAAATCTAATTTGTTCGATTCCTCAATCAAGGGCAATACCATATAGGCTTGCCGTCCTTGAGCCACTTCTCGACGAATCAAGTCATAGGCATGTTTTCTCTCTTTACCCCGTAGCACAGTTGTCTGAATCTTCTGACGACCAGGGGGCAATTCATCAATCTGACTCACATCCAAATCTCCGTGGAGGGTTAGCGCTAGGGTTCTGGGAATTGGTGTGGCGGTCAGAGTCAGCACATGGGGAGATTGACCTTTTTGCTGTAAACGAGCCCGTTGCTTTACCCCAAACCGATGCTGTTCATCAATCACCACTAAACCCAAATTGTTGAAGTTCACTGGGTCTTGAATCAAAGCATGGGTTCCTACCAACAAGGGAAGTTCTCCTGTTTCTAGCTGGGAATGAAGTTTTCTACGCTTAGAAACTTTAGTGGAACCTGTTAGTAATTCAACGGGAAGGTGTAGTAAATTAAACCAATTTACTAACTTACGATAGTGCTGTTCAGCTAATACTTCAGTGGGAGCCATCAAAGCGGCTTGATAGCCCGATTGAATTGCGGCTATAATAGCATAAACTGCTACAATAGTTTTGCCGGAACCGACATCTCCCTGAACCAATCGATTCATGGGTGTCTCTGATTCCATATCCTTGAGAATCTCATTGATAACTCTTGTCTGAGCCCCGGTTAATTCAAAAGGAAGCAGTTGATTAAATTGGTCAAAGAGTTTACCAATCGGAGCCATGACCGCACTGCTTTGGGTTTTACGCTGAGCTTGGCGGCGCTGGAGAAATCCGAGCTGTAAGTATAAAAATTCATCAAAGACTAAGCGCCTTCTGGCATCAGCAAGGGTGTCTGCATTTTGGGGAAAATGAATGTTTGCGATCGCATCACAGACCCCCATCAACCCATATTCTTTACGAAAGGTTACTGGCAAGGGTTCCTTAATCAAAGAAGTGTAGGGAAGTGCAGCAATTATTGCCCGCCTGACCATGTCGGCTGGTACCCCTTCTGTTAGGGAATAAACGGGTACAACTCGACCTATTTTCATCGAGTCAATGGTACCCCCTGGATGCTCTAATACTTCCAGTTCCGGGTCTTCTAGGGTAATCCCATATTTATTTTTCTTTACCAAACCCGAAGCAGCTACCACTGCTCCCACTGGATACCGTCGCTTTTGTTGATACTGCCAGCTACGATTACTGTAACGAAAGCCAGCAAAAAAACGACTGAGCTTAATTTGACCAGTAGAGTCTTTTAAGACTATATCTAAAATAGTTAATTTTTTATTACGGGGGCTACTGAAGCAGTTACAGCGCTTCACCGTACCCATGATAGTGACTGTTTCACCAGGTACTAAGTCAGCCATATTGACCTGACGGGCATAGTTAATATGATCACGGGGATAGTAATAGAGCAAGTCACGCACTTTGTGCAGACCCAGACGTGCTAAATACTCACTGTTTTTACTACCCACTGCTGCCAACTTAGCCAGTGGTAGGTCAAGGTTTTTTTTACTACCAAGCTCTGAGGATGCCTGTTGTTTCTCCACCAAGGGCTTGGTTTTAGGCACTCTGACCATAGGATGTTCTGTTTGATATTTATCTTCAACTAAACGGCGTTGAGTGTTCTGCTTCAGGTCGTTGAGAAAGCGGCGAGTATCAGCTACCAGATGTTGCCTTTGCTGTAGCGTCATCTGAGAATAACGGGCAAACTGATTGCCGATGTCCTGCCAACGCCGTTTCTCAGTTGATGTTAGGACATTAGGAGTCTTACCAAAACTGAGGCAGAGGAATTCACTAAAGCGGTATTGATTCCCTTCCAAATCAGTAAAGCCAACTCTTGCTTCTACCGACAGGGCTTTTTGCAATCGCACCCAATCTGGTAATTCGGTCATTGGTCTTTGGTCATTGGTCTTTAGTCTTTGGTCTTTGGTTTTTAGTCATTGATCATTACCTCAGTTTAATCGTCAAACCAGCTGGCACGCCATGCTGCTTCGGCTTGAGCAACTGCCTTTTGCCGCTGTTTTTTGTAATACTCTCGCTTCAGTTGACTCATTTTAGCTAATAGATCTCTAATTTTCTTACGTCCAGGGGTCAAGTTAGGGTCTGCAAATTCTATCTCAGATAAGCGCAGCTTAATGGCAATAATACGGGTTAATCTGGATTCATCTGTTTCGCCATCACCTTTAGTTTCCATCATTATTTTGATAATATTGGGGGATTCAGCCGTTTCGATTGCAGATGCTTCGACTTTTGCCGCTGCTTCTAGGATTTCTTGGGGAAATTTGTCTGGTATAATTGAGGATTTATGCAAGATCCGATTGGTTTCCACAGAGACATCTTGAATAGTTTTGGTGATCCCACTCTCTAGGTGCTTGAGCCATTCCTCCAGTTTCTCTATGCTATTTCGTGGGTTACTCGTCAACTCAGCTGCTGGTGATGGCTCGGTTGGAGCATTAAGAAATGGAGAGTCTTCTGTAGATGAAGGTATTTCAGATGAAGGCATTTCAGAGTCATGATCAGAGTCATGATCAGAGCCATCAGTAGTAGCTGACCTTGACTCTTGCCACTGTTCTAGGAGTGATGGCAACTGTTGTTGAGTCTCTTGAGCCAGCTTTCGTAGGGATTGCTGTAACTGTTGCCGACTGTTAACCGACAAATTTAGAAAAGACTCAGGATACCCTTGAGTACAAATCCGATAGGCAGCCATAATCAGCTGCTGCCCGACGCATTGACCTAAAAAGGTCAAATAGTTAGAGTAGGTTGTTTGGAATTCTTTTGCCAAATGGGTGATGGCTTCCTCTAAGGCTGCCAATTCCTGGTCAATTCGATTCACTGCTGTTATTTATACAATTCCATAGCTAATCCCTTGAGCATATCAAATACATGCCTAGTCTACAGTATGCCCATTCTTATAGTTGTACCATGATCGGCTTCTACCCGTAGGAGTGTCAAATTCTCGTTCGCCCAATTAGCTCCCCAACTAGACGTTGCATCTGCCTAGTTTTAAGTACGATCATTTTTTGTGAAAAACAGTATATATTGATACAGAATTATAACAGAAAAAGATATTAGATCAAAACACCTCAAATACAAACCTATCAACTAGTCAATAACCTCACCTAATCCGAAAGGATGTAGATGGGTTACTAAAGAGGTAAGACTTTATTAGAGTTGACCAAAAATTTTGGGTTTCAAGCCTGGCCTTTGGCCACGCTACTTGAGGTGCCCTTCTAGGGCGACTTTTCCAGAGTTGATACATAATGAGGATGTAGCCTAGCACAGGCAGGATTCGTCGGTACTGCCAAGCTCCCCAACGACGTAAAGCGATGCTAGTACACGAGGCGCGAAAAACCTCATCGGTGCGCTTGACCCGTAATTAAATTCGCCACGGGTCGCACCGCCAAAACCCATGGATCAAGCGCGGATACCGAAGAACCAGTAAAGTCAACTTTCACCAATTAACGTACCGTGGGGCACAGGGGAACGTATTTAAACGCTTAGGGAGACAAGCCCACTGGGGTTAGTTAAATTAGGCTCGGTATTTGGTTCTTTAGAACGGATACTTGGCTTAAGTATTGCCTTTCGGATAGCTAATTTTAGCGATGCAGCGCGGTCTTGGGGGTTTCCCCCACTCGCTATTGCATCAAGACAAGGCGTGTCGTAGAACTAAGAATCTCCGCTCATAAGCGAGCAGGGAGTGTCAATAGACCACAAGCGTGTTTAGCTGGTAACCACTTCCTTTATATTTCCCCAGTTCGGATTATCAGCAAATTTTCGTGAGCATTAGTGCATGGTAGTTGAGAAATCGTGGCGTACGTGGTCGAGGGGAGTAATCACTTTTACACGAGAGGTTGATCAGCATATATCGTGTACCAGTTTTATCGAAATTGCTTAGTCAATTTTCTACCAAGAAAACATGCTTACTTGAACCTAGAACTGGATTAATTTCAAAACCATTAGTCTAAACCATTAGTTAGAGGTGCAGCATGTCGGTTGGGGCTAAGTACTTTCAAGGTGGCTTCCATCCCTTGAAAGCACCGTCAGCAAATAACTCTACCAGTGTAGGTGGGGTATCCTGCAGCAATTTTTAATGAAAAATTTCATTTAATGAAATATTTCATTAAATAATGCTTTAATTCCCTTGACTATAGTCCCAGTTATTTGTAAGGTTTTGTCTTAAGACAAGGCTTTAGCTGAAGAAACTCCCTGATTACTGGCCCAGACAGGGGTCTAGCATCTAGCAATCAGGTATGTAAAGGTAGCAGGGTGAGGTCATGATGAGTCCTTGAAAAATGATGGACTATTAGGTTTCGGTGGCTAATTTTACAATTTGTTTCCTGAAGTTTCTCAGTGTGAGGAAGTGTATCAAAAAGAGAGGTAAGTTAACGCTTATTATGTCAAGTTCAAAATCTCAGCGAACAATGAAAAACAAGGGTACCCTAGTAAAATCTAGGCGACCGATGGCTCACCAATCCTCCCGCTCATCGTGGGATTCTCCTTATCTAGAGCCATTGAAAGCGATCGCAAAATCGTTTTCCCCTTACTGGCTCGCCTGTATTCCTCTGACAGGGATAATTGTTCTAGTTTGGCATACAGCTGCTGTTGCCCAGGATAGTGCGGCACCTAGCCCAGCCGAAATTCAGGGAACTCTCAATGCTATCTGGATATTGGTAGCTGCCATCCTAGTTATCTTCATGAATGCCGGATTCGGAATGCTAGAAACCGGCTTCTGCCGCCAGAAGAATGCGGTAAACATTCTCTCGAAGAACCTAATCGTCTTTGCCTTGGCAACCATTGCGTTTTGGGCAATTGGTTTCTCCTTTATGTTCAGCAAAGGCAATGCATTTATTGGGATGTCGGGCTTTTTCCTAAGCAGTGAAGATCCCGCTACCTATGGGTTAGACCCATTTCCGGCAGGTCTACCGATATCGGTATTTTTCCTATTCCAAGCTGCTTTTGCTGGAACTGCCGCAACTATCGTGTCCGGTGCGGTTGCTGAACGGATTAAGTTCCTAGACTTCTTAATCTTCAGCATCCTGATTGTTGGTTTTTCCTACTCCATCACTGGACACTGGGTTTGGAGCAGTGATGGTTGGCTTGGTGCCATGGGATTCTCAGACTTTGCTGGCTCAACCGTGGTTCACTCCGTTGGTGGCTGGGCGGCTTTGATGGGAGCTGCCTTCCTCGGACCCCGTAGCGGTAAGTACGAAAACGGTGAACCTCGTGCTATCCCAGGTCACAACATGAGTATTGCAACTCTTGGTTGCTTGATTCTCTGGATCGGCTGGTTTGGCTTCAATCCCGGTTCTGAGCTAGCTGCTAGTGAGGCAGTTCCCTATATTGCGGTGACCACTAACCTAGCCGCAGCAGCTGGTGGGATTACCGCCACCTTGACGGCTTGGCTAAAAGATGGTAAGCCAGACCTGTCGATGATCATCAACGGGATTTTGGCTGGATTAGTAGCAATTACCGCTCCCTGTAACAATGTCAGCTATCTCTCAGCAGTGATTATTGGTGCGATTGGTGGCATCATTGTTGTATTCTCGGTTTCCTTCTTTGACAACATCAAAATTGATGACCCGGTAGGGGCAATTTCAGTCCACTTGGTCAATGGTATCTGGGGAACCCTAGCCGTTGGACTCTTCGCTAAAGATTCAGGTCTGTTTACCGCCGGTAGTGCCGGTCAACTTGGCACCCAAATCCTGGGTATTCTAGCGATTGGTGGCTTTACCGTGCTGTTTAGTGGTATCGTCTGGTTCGTGCTCAAACTTACCCTCGGTATCCGGGTGACACCAGAAGAAGAACTGGAAGGCTTGGATATTGCCGAACACGGTATGGAAGCTTACGCTGGATTTGTCAAGGAATCCAGTGTGATCCCTAGTTCTAGCATGGGTAACTTCAGTAGTAGTACAGACATGGCTAGTAGCTCTGAATTTTAGAGTTTTGCTAGCATGGTCTATTGCTTTTAACTAGCTTTTGTTAACAGTTGACAGTTAAGCGTTAACTGTCAACTGTCACCTGATGGTATTACCTTTTCCCTAACGGATGTTAGAACAGAAATAATGCCAATTTTTTGTTCATTGAGTTGAAGCGTTGTCCACCTTGGGCTTTAATATCCCTTGCTGCCAATGGGTTCATGATTCTGACTCTCAGCTGGGTACTACTGGGTGAGTATCAGCAGTCAACGTCAAATCCAGTTAGCCATCCTGTGGTAACTACCCGAATTTTAAATCCCACCCCTGAACCAGTAATTGAATTAGGACCACGACACCAGTTAAATTACCAACAATGGTTGGCACTGCTGGAGAGGGAAGCTAAGGTAGTGGCTAATCAACAACCGGAACAGTTAACCGTTCTGCTGGGAGATTCTCTAAGCCTATGGTTTCCCAATGCACTGCTACCCCCAAAACGCTACTGGCTTAATCAAGGACTGTCTGGGGAAACCTCAGCAGGGTTGCTCAAGCGCTTAGATATTTTGGATCAGACTAAGCCAGAAGCAATTTTTGTGATGATCGGCATCAATGACCTAATTCGGGGGGTCAAGGATGAAGCAATTCTAGAAAACCAACGGCTAACGATTCGCTACTTACGGCGAGCCCATACCGAAACTAAGATTGTCCTTCAATCGATTTTGCCCCATGGTGCTGAACAGGCAACCTGGGAAGGACGCGATCGCTTACTTACTATCCCCAACAGTCGCATCCAAAATCTGAACCAGCAGCTAAAAGCGATCGCTCACGCAGAAGGAGCGATTTATCTAAATCTCTATCCCCTCTTTGCTGATAATCAGGGCAACCTGCAACCTGAGCTTAGTACCGATGGCTTGCATCTGAGTCCCCAAGGTTACTTAGTCTGGCGCTATGGTTTACAAATCTTTGAGCAACTTATCCTCCAAGAAGGATTAGCTATTCCTATAGCAAAGGGGACAGGGAGCAGGGAGTAGGGAGTAGGGAGCGGTGCGACCCGTGGCGAATTTAATTCGCCTACGGAAAGCGCACCGAGGGAGTAGGGAACAAAAATTATCACAATTCCTAAACGGATTGCGTCAGGGTTGATTAAAAGTAAATTAATAATAGCAGTGATGGATAAGTAATTTGCTTAAGATAGCTCCATGGATACAAAAGCTTTCAAGCGCTCACTCCAGAAATCAGATAACTACCACCGCAAAGGATTTGGTCACGAAGCCGAAGTTACCTCTCAGTTGGAATCGGAATATCAAAGCAGTCTGATTCAAGAGATTCGTGCCAATAACTATCGGCTGCAACAGGGAGATGTGACCATCCGGCTAGCAGAAGCATTTGGCTTTTGCTGGGGTGTAGAGCGAGCTGTAGCCATGGCTTATGAAACCCGCACCCACTTCCCCAATGAACAGATCTGGATTACCAATGAAATTATTCACAACCCCTCTGTTAACCAGCGTTTGCGGGAAATGTCAGTAGGATTTATTGCCGTTGAGGATGGCAAGAAAGACTTCTCTGTTGTTGGTGCTGGGGATGTGGTGATTTTACCAGCATTCGGTGCTAGTGTTCAGGAAATGCAGCTACTCCACGAGAAAGACTGCAAGATTGTAGATACTACCTGTCCCTGGGTGTCCAAAGTGTGGAACACGGTAGAGAAGCATAAGAAAAAAGAGTACACTTCGATTATTCACGGCAAATATAAACACGAGGAAACCGTAGCAACGAGTTCCTTTGCCGGAAAATATCTAGTGGTGCTGAATCTACAAGAAGCGGAGTACGTTGCCAACTACATTCTCAATGGTGGTAACCGGGAGGAATTTCTCGATAAATTTAAAAACGCTATCTCCGCTGGCTTTGACCCAGAGCGGGATTTAGAGCGGATTGGGATTGCCAACCAAACTACTATGCTCAAGACCGAGACCGAGCAGATGGGCAAACTTTTTGAGCGCACCATGATGAAGAAATATGGTACGTCTAATTTAAACGATCACTTCCAAAGCTTCAATACCATTTGTGATGCCACCCAAGAACGGCAGGATGCCATGTTGGAGCTAGTGGAAGAAAAGCTAGACTTGATGATTGTGATTGGTGGCTTTAATTCCTCCAATACCACTCACCTGCAAGAAATTGCGATTGAGCGACAACTACCATCCTATCACATTGACAGTGTCAACCGGATTATTTCTGCTGATGAAATCGAGCATAAACCCCTACATCAGGAGGTAGAAGTAGCACGAAATTGGCTTCCCTCTGGTTCGATAGTGGTAGGAGTAACCTCTGGAGCGTCTACTCCTGATAAGGTAGTAGAAGATGTAATCAATAAGATTTTTGAACTTAAAGCGACTGCTGTAGCAGTTTAGAACTAACTGGGATTAGTTAAAATTGAAAATTTTAACTGGTTAATAGCCATTAATAATTTTCAATTTTAACAATTTTAAATTAACATCCAAGGGTATAAATTTAATCTAGGCATTCAGCTGACAGCTGACAGCTAAGGGCTGAATGCTTAATAAGGTACAGTCAATTTGATTTCCTCTACTCCCTACTCCCTACTCCCTATTCCCTACTCCAAATTCCCATCAACCATTAGCCTCCAATCGCCACAATAACCATCCTCCTGCTCCGAAACCGAATAAATTAGGTAACCAGGCGGCTACAATAGGGGAGAGAATTCCCGCTATACCAAAACCTCCGATCACAAAGCTCAGTAAGTAGTAGCCAAAAATTACGATTAAACAGACCCCAAAGCTAGTCCCTTTGCTGATTCGTTTAGGTCGAATACTGATGCTTGCTCCCACTAAGCCAAAGATTATACAAATGAATGGAAAAGCAATTTTTTGTTGCATCCGCACTTGCAGCATCCGGAGTTTTTTGCGATCGCCAGCTCCCTGAAGCAACTGGATCATTTCTATGGCTTGAAGAATATTCATCTCATAGGGGTCACGGGCTTTAGTGACTAAATCAAGGGGCGCTCTAGGAAATGGAATTTCTTGATGATCAAAGGTTACTATTTTTTGGAAAGAGGTATTAGGACTAATAAAATAAATTGACCCATGGAAAAAATCCCAGGTATTTTGCGTAGAGTTCCAAAGAGCTGATTCCGATAGAATAATTTTGTTCAACTTACCCAGATTAGACCACTCCAAAACAGTCAAATCTTTCATGGTCTGACCATCAAATTCATTGGCGTAGAATAAGCGTTTGAGTGTCTGAGTAGTTGTGCCATTGGGTTGGGTAAAAGTCTGATACTCTGGATAGAGAATACCGTTTTCATTGAAAGCGGGTTTTTCCTCATTAAGAGCTTTTTTTAATGTTATAGTTGCCTGGTAGTTAGCCGCTGGAACAATTAATTCATTGAAGAGGAAAGTGATTCCCGTGACCACTAGGCTGAGAACCAGAGCAGGGGCAACCAGTCGGTATAAACTCACACCGCAGCTGCGCAGGGCAATTAACTCACTGTCATTACTCAAGCGAGAATATGCTATTAGTGTCGCGAGAAGTACTGATATGGGTAAGGCATAGGACATAAACTCAGGAAACTTCAAAAGTACGACTTGGGCAGCAATTGTCCAGGATAGTCCTAACTCAGTGATTTTGACTACCATATCAAACAGGCTACCCACAGCCACACCAATAGATGAAAACCCGCCAACACCAAATAGAAACGGTGGGATGAGTTCAGCAGCGATGTAGCGATCCATCACTGATAAGCTAGGAAAAACGAATTTGAGGAAGTAAGGTTTGCCGAGTTTCAATCTTGTTAAGTGGTTAGAGTTTCAAAAAGCATAGAAAACAATTTCATGCCTTTTGTTGCTAAGTTTTCCCAATCCAGTAAACCTACCATGTTTGTTATGGGAGTATCTGCAAACTATCGCAATTCTGATCACAAGTGGTGTGGGGTGTGGGGTGTGGGGTGTTTTATAGCAGAAGTCAGAAGTCAGTGCGGCTTGTTCCTACTAGGAGCCTCTAGAAAATAGAGGGGTATGAGTAGGGGACTTCGCGAGGAATAAAAACCTCAAAAGTCTAACTGTCTAACGGATGCGGGTGAAAACCCCGCCCTTCAGGAG
>NZ_JAAHIE010000014.1:0-24542 GCF_010671945.1 Moorena sp. SIO4E2 | reverse complement strand
CGATGGCGGTCGATAGTTTCCTGCAAAGCTTTGAGATTCACCAGTAAGTCTTCGGGGCTAAAGGATACCTTACCAAACATAACATGAACAATGCCAGTACGGTCAGCCCTAAATTCTAGTTTACCAGCTTTGAATTCTTGAATTGCCTGAGCTATGTCATTAGTAACTGTACCACCTTTAGGAGAAGGCATCAAGCCCCGTGGTCCGAGGAGACGACCTAATCTGGCTACTTTGGGCATCATGTCCGGCGTAGCAATTAGCCGGTCAAAATCCATCATCCCGTTTTGAATTTCTGCAATTAACTCCTCAGAACCGGCAATGTCTGCCCCTGAATTAGTAGCTTCCGAGACTTTTTCACCCCGAGCAATCACTGCTACTCGTATCGTCTGACCTGTTCCCTTCGGTAAAGCTACTGTAGTGCGCAGTTGCTGGTCAGTATACTTTGGGTCAATTCCTAAGCGAATATGGGCTTCAGCCGATTCCGAAAATTTGGCGGTGGCTGTTTCTTTGAGGAGTTTGAGAGCTTCTATGGGTTCATAAGGTCGCTCTTCAACCTTCTTTTTTAGTTCTTGTAATCGACGCGATGGTTTCTTGGGCATTTAGATCTCCTGGGGTACTTAGCGAAGTAAAACTCCTCCCCCTCTATGGTTTACTTTAAGACATTGGAGTTGAAAGTTGAAAGTTGAAAGTTGAAAGTTAAAAGTTGAAAGTTGAAAGTTGAAAGTTGAAAGTGTAAATTCATCCTTCATCCTTCACTCTTTCTATGCATCCTTCTAATCGGTTATGGCTACACCCATGTTTCTAGCTGTGCCTTCCACAATTCTCATTGCCGCTTCTATATCATTAGCATTGAGGTCAGGCATTTTAGTTTGGGCGATTTCTTGCAGCTGGGAGCGAGTAAGGCTGCCAGCTTTAGTGCGGTTGGGTTGTGCTGACCCTTTCTCAATGCCAGCAGCTTTTTTGATCAATACAGATGCTGGTGGAGTTTTGAGGATAAAGGTAAAGCTTCGATCCTCAAACACTGAAATTTCTACTGGTATCACCATACCAGCTTGATCAGCAGTTTTGGCATTGTACTCTTTACAGAATGCCATAATATTGACCCCGTGCTGACCGAGTGCTGGTCCGACGGGGGGAGCTGGGTTAGCTTTCCCAGCTGGGAGCGCTAACTTAATCAATGCAACAACTTTTTTAGCCATGATCTAGGGTCTAGCTTGTTTTTTCAATCTGATTGAACTCCAATTCTACTGGTGTATCCCGCCCAAAGATCGAGAGTAACGCTTTGAGTTTGCTCCTTTCGGGGCTAACTTCAATCACTTCCCCTTCAAATCCTTTAAACGGACCAGATAGCACAATGATTTTGTCCCCTACTGCCAGATCTACTTTGACAATCGGCTCTTGCTCTTCGGCTTGCTTGAAGATCCGCTCCACTTCGCCAGGGCTGAGGGGTACGGGTTTAACATGTCCCCGTCCACGCCCGTAGCTGCGTTTTTGTTCTGCCCCAACAAAATTAATCACATTTGGTGTGTTTTTGACAACTTGCCAAGCTTCATCATCCATCACCATCTGGACTAACACATAGCCGGGGAAAACTTTTTCTTCGCTGTGTTGCCGAGAACCATCCTTACGGATTTTAACCGTAGGTGTTTGGGGAATCTGCACTTTCAAAATCCGGTCCCCTACATCCATGGTTTGGATACGCTGTTCCAAGTTCGTTTTAACCCGTTTTTCACAGCCAGAAGCAACCTGGACTGCGTACCAACGTGAACCTGCAGGTTTTGATACCTGTTGATCGAAATCTTGGGATTCGTCTGCAGCAAAACTCATCAAAATACCTGTCCTGATGCCCAGGAAAATAAACCATCTACCAAGTAAATTATGGTGGCAGACAGAATGACCATCAACAATACCGCTGCTGATTCGCTAATTAACTGTTGCCGAGAAGGCCAAACGACTTTAGCGAGTTCTTCTTTGGTTTCGTTGAAGAACTTACCTAGGTTAAACCCAGATTCAGTTTCTTTAGTCTCTGGTTCAGCTTTTGTTTTCTTCGCCACAACTTCTCCTTTCCCCCATCAACGCATTGACACTCCTCGTGAATCACGCAGCGAGGATTCTTGCTTCTCCGGGAGTCCAACGACTTTACCCTCCACAAGCATACACCGTCTGCCCGGCGGCGTTTGGAACGGTGCGACCCGTGGCGAATTAAATTTGCCAAACGGAAAGCCCACCGAAAGATATTTATTGAATTCTCGTGCTACGGCTTCCAAATTTATACAAGATTTAGGATTTTTGCTACCAGGGTTCCGGATCAGAAGCTGTCCGCTAGACCTACTACGCTTTTTATATATGCGCTTTACCGCTAGGTCTAATTATAACTCAAAGCCCTCCGTTGAAGGATGGGGCTTTAAACCCAAAATTTGTCTACCATGGTCGGTGCTTAGTGCTATGTGCGTATGTTGCTGAGTTAATCCAGCCAGGGATTAGAAGACACAAGTGGGATTTACAGGTGTCAATTTCCTGCTCCTTGCGTCAGCAATAGTCTAGCTGGTAGGATCCCTGCCACAATAATCCACTAGTCCTGATGGTTGAGTCAAACTCTGCTACTCAGCCCCCTCAACTGACGGACTACCACTGGATTTGCTCAGGTAAACCCTGGCATAGCACAGGTGCGACCCCTGGAGAATTTAATTCGCCAAGTAAGAGCGCACCTAACTTTTGTATTCTACCAATTTTGAGCGCGCCCTGGAGGACTCGAACCCCCGACATCAGGTTTTGGAGACCTGCGTTCTACCAACTGAACTAAGGACGCAGATGGAGTAGAGAGGTAGAGGTTAACCGATACTTTTTAGCTACCAAAATCTACCAAAAGCAAATTCTGTATCGCCAATGCAAGATGCTTTCACATCCAGGGGGTATCTCCCAAAGCTCTGACGGAATATCCCGCGAGCGCCATAAAAATGTCAACAAAGTTGGTTCCACCGTATGGATATAGCGCAACTATTAAACCCTTGGTTTTCGGCTTTAATTTAAGTTACATAATAATCCCTGTCGGTGTTACCCTAATTTAAGTCTAACAAATAATAAAAGTTTTTGGTAGACTCGGCAACATTTTTTCTAACTGTTTACTAACCTCTCGCTTTATTTAGTTTACCGATACTTTTTAGCTACCAAAGTCTACCAAGATAGACCAAGGTTCGCCAATGCAAGATGCAATAGCATCCAGGGGGTATCTCCCAAAGCTCTCGGGAATATCCCGCGAGCGCCATAAAAATGTCAACAAAGTTGGTTCCACCGTATGGATATAGCGCAACTATTAAATCCTTGGTTTTCGGCTTTAATTTAAGTTACATAATAATCCCTGTCGGTGTTACCCTAATTTAAGTCTAACAAATAATAAAAGTTTTTGGTAGACTCGGCAACATTTTCTCTAACTGTTTACTAACCCTAATTTTGCCATTTACACCAAACTGATGCTAGGCCAGAAAAAGGTTATAAACTACGGTCAAAGCGTTGTTTGATGCGAGTAGCCTTACCAACGCGATCGCGTAAATAGTATAGCTTGGCTCGACGTACCTTGCCTCGACGGATTACTTTTATATTAGCAATTTTTGGAGAATGGAGTAGAAAAACCCGTTCCACACCAACCCCTTGGAAAATCCGGCGTACTGTAATCGTTTCATTAATGCCACCATTGCGCATGGCAATCACAGTGCCTTCATAGGGTTGAATCCGTTCCTTATTACCTTCTTTAATCCGTACCCCTACACGCACGGTGTCACCGACGTAGATGGTAGGGACGTTGTCCTTAAGTTGTTCCGCTTCTATGGAACGAATGATTTCTTGAGCATTCATGGTTTTTGCCTAAAAGCACCAGTTTTTGATTATATCCCAAAGAAAGACTTGAAGTCTAGAATTTTTTGGGAAAAGGTAGGACTTCAGCACCACTACCTGTGTCTGTGTCTGTCTATTTGGTGTAAATAGCTGATCTCGTAGGTGTATCTACTCTCTGTTGCTTGCTTTTTTTGCCTTGAGTACTCAAACGTACACCTATAATACCAAGGGCTAGTAAACCTAATGTAGCAGTAGGTTCATCAACTCTAGCCTCAGAGGAAAATCTAGCCTCAGATGACACTGGATACAGGAACTGGCGACCAGCGTAGTCATCGTTAACCAATGGGCTAAGGTTGGTGACTGGGTTCCCTGGAGCTATACCTAGTCCCCGGGATTCCATCAGAATATCTACGCCTGGGGTGTCAACACCAGGATCCTGATCTGGAACTGTAAACAATGAAAATGGTGAAGCAGCTGGATTGAGGGGATCGATTAGTTGGGCAATCGGGTTGCTCAATGTGGCTAGAGCTGTGGCGCTAGTACTGCCATCATAGTTGTCGTCGATAAATCTATTAGCACTGATGTCTCCTTCGATGTCCCCTAATCCAATGGCATGACCGATCTCGTGGGTCAACAATCGCCTGAAAAAGTCGAGGGTATATACTGTTCCGGCATTATTGTTGAAGGTCATATCTGCCCCGATAATGGCGCTTGAGCCTGCGTAATTTTCCGTTCCAGAAGTGAGAGTTACAGTATCGTTGATGTAATAGAAAAACGATTCACCTTGGGGTGAGGTATTTCCAGGATTCCAGAAAGTTGCATCTGTCGATGCCAACAGGTCAATCTCGGCACCATCTGGGTGAACGCCTCCTGTACCGGTTCCTATTACTGATGTCTCTAAATCTGCTACAAATGACAAATCGGTACCTAACCCAGAAACTGGGTCAACTACAGTCCAGGCGTTGAACGCAGCCTCAATGGCATTTTGAAACTCGTTGACACTAGGAACAATATCCCAGGTGAATAAATCTCGGTAAGCTTGATAGGAACCGCCCTGTAGTGAGTATCGCAATCCGCCGTCCAAGGAACGATCTTGTCCTTGGATAGTCCTTGGAGCTGCATCCCATCGGGAGCCACCTCCGAGTGTGTTACCAGACCGGTTAAAAATTACAAAAGCGTCAGAGCGTCCTGGGTTAGCAACTTCAATGGCGGCGAAGCTCAAAACAGACCCTAGGATGGCTAGTGATAGGTTTTGTGTCAGTTTGAGTAAATCCATAGGTTGTTTGTTTTTGGAGTTTGTTTTCATAAGATTTTTGATTTTCATACATTAAAATCTATTGGCAGATTAGTTTGCTCAATATCAAATGACCTGTTTTTTTGAAATCCGCTTTAATTCAATTAAATATCAAATTTAATTGAATAACATCAATAAAAATACGGAAATTTTATAAATCTAGTAAATTTTATGATTGCGAAATATAGCAGAAGTCAGAAGTCAGAAGTCAGAAGTCAGAAGTCAAACTCTTGCGCTTCTTGATGCAGTCGCTCATGGGGGAAACCCCCAAGACCGCGCTGCATCGCTTACAAAGGGTGTGAGACTTTTGTCATGTCCTAACTGCCCTGGCGACTGCTATACCGCCTGTGATTATGGGGCAGATAAACTTCCCCATATGCAGCAATTAAACTAATCGTATTTACTGAAATCTTTCAGTTTCATTTAAATAAGAGTAGCTCTTTAGCTATTATCAAAATAACCAAACTTTTTTTGGGCGACTCTACAAGCTAAAAACTAGTATTTTATTGTTTTTTCTACCCTCTTAAGTAATTCAATTCTCAGTAATTCTATTTAAGCGATCGCAAATCCCTCTTAGTTCGGTTTGATTACACACTGGATCTCGTGGTGCTGGCAATTCTGTGTTGGGCCATGTGGGTAGATCAAAACAGGGACAACAGGTTGGTGGTATCCCAGCCGTTTTAATGGCTAAAGGCATATCACAACGGGCACAAGGCAGTATATCCCACTTGGGTGTTAATAAATCCGCAATTGCTGCCTCAGTTCCTTCCAGGTAACAATCACCAGTCTCTGGTGAAATAGCTAGCTGCCAAATAGTTTCAAATTCTTGGCTGTAGTGCTTGCCATTTGTGAATGATTGCGGCTGCATAGCTGAAAAACCATTGCGCATCACAACTTTTTTGCCTAACTGGAACCAGTAGGTGAGATAGCGTTTGACTTGTGATTCAGATGCCATGGTTTTGTTAGTAGTTAGTTTTAATCCGTTAATGAACGACTGAGCTAGGAGGCTTCTTCTCCACTGCCGGTATCTTTCCCCTCTTGCGATGGATTTAATTAGGTTTGAGGTGATTCGCCAACAGTACCATTATAGGGTAATGGTTGACCCAGGGTACTGAGATTAAGCACATGACCACCGGTGACTAAGTAGACTGGATTAGCCAAGTGCCCCAAATAACGCACCACATTTCCCAAGCGATCGCGAAATGCCCTACCCATAGGATAAGCTGGAACCACTCCCCAGCCAGCCTCTTCTGCAACAAAAATTACAGAACCTTTAACCTTGGTCAAACTATTCCATAAGTTTTGTAAGGTTTGCTGCCAAACAGTATCATCCTGTTCTAGGCAATTGGCAACCCAGGTTCCTAGAGAATCTACTAACAGGCAGTGATTGATGTCAGAATAGTTGGTAATTGTTGTTGCCAAGTCCAGTGGTACCAAAAGGGTTGTCCACGAACTGGGGCGTCGCTGCTGATGTTTTTCAATCCGAGCCAGCCACTCTGGATCATCCGGGTTGGTTGTGGCAGTAGCGACGTATATTACCGATTTGCCAGTCTGCGTGGCCAGGGTTTCTGCCCACTCGCTTTTGCCAGACCTGGATGGTCCGGTGACTAAAATTAAATTACTGCTCAATTTTGTACTGGTAAATTTAGTAGTATTCAAGGCTATTGGGAGTTATCTTCGCTTTAGTCAAAATTAATAGACCCTATCGTCGAGAATAATGGGCATCTTAGCCCTTGACATCAACTATATTTACTCACAAAATCAGTCTTCATGAAATCCAAATTGCGACGGATCGAGACAACACTAAATCAGTTAGCAAAAGCTAGTGCCACTGATTCATCACAACCATCCCCAGCTGTGGCTGATCAAACTAATCACCAACAAGCAGGTGTAGTAAGTCGTAGAAATAAAAAGGAACCTTCTTTCTCTATGGCAGTACAACCGTTCCCCACTCGCCAGGATGAACAGAAGATACCGACTCTGCCTAGATTGAAATACCCTAAACTGGGAAACCATCGCCATGGTGCTAACCCAGCTTTGGCAATGAATCTGTTGCAAGACATTGAGGGAATTGTTCTGGGTTGGCAGCAGGAACTGCACAAAATCCTCCTTCAAATTCAAGACCTATACCTAGAAGGCCCAATTGTTGATGGTTGGTTAGAGTCTCAAGGGAGTCAACCCCAAGATGCCATAGGAACCGTAAGACTAGCCAATGGTGACCGGATGATGGACTATGTGGATGAAGGAGTTGAGCAATCGAATACTAATGTTACGTATCAATCTCCTCGTACTGGTTACCGTCTTTGTGGCTTGGATGAGCAGGGTCAATCTTGGTCAAGGTCTTGTCCAGCGGATCAGGTTCCCAGTGTGAGCATGGCCATCGCTCGTTATCAAAAACTGCGACAACTGTTAATTCGGAAAAAATACCTCGAAGATCGCCTCAGTCAACTAGCAGAAACATTAACTGTGATGCACTCTCAGCTGAATAAGCCTTAATTAAAGGTTTGCGATTGACCTTTGCTCACGCTTCGCAATGAAGCGAACGCGCCCCGCGTGGCCTACGGCCTCAGCTTCCGCGCTTTTGCGATCGCACTCACTATGGGCCGATCACTATGAGCCGATGCTTTGGCAGCTAAAAACTACCTGGAATCTCTCTAACAAAGCCCAAATGGGGTTCGATGCGACCTGTAGTCATGCTCACCCAAGCTAGTCCTTCGGAAGTTCCGATCCACAACTTGTTACCAGTATTAGGAGCTAATGCCAGAATACGACTAGAAGGTAGCTTGCCTAGTTTAGCCAACACTTCTCCACTGTCTCGTTTAATTTTAAATAAGCCATTATCTGTACCAACCCAAACATTACCATCTAGATCAAACTGGACAGCAGTGACATTACGTCCTCTTAGGGGAGTTACAGACCTGAACACTTCGTAAGTGTCTGGGTTAATCACCAGTAAACTATTAGGAGTGCCAGCCCATAGCATTCCCTCCGGTCCTCTGGTCAAGGTTTGCACCGTGTTTCCTGGTAAATCCTTGATGCGAGCGATCACAAAAGCACTAGCAGTATCCACTCGCACTAGCCCTTCTAGAGTGCCCACCCACAGCTGACCCTCTTGATCTAGAGTCAGAGCATTGGCACTGACACCGGGTAATTTTTGTAACGTTGTCATCAACAATCCCTGGTCAGGGCTAATCAGAGCCAGACCGCGATCGCTTCCCACCCAAAGATAGCCACGAGTGTCAATCAACAGGGACAACACATTATTAGACGGTAAGGTAAAGTTTTGGGCATTAATTTCATTATTACGGGGGTCTATACGCAATAGTCCTTCATAGGTTCCTACCCAAATCCGCCCTACCCGATCCTGAGCTATCGCACCAACAGTGTAATTGGGGAGACTTAGGCGAGTGCGGATTTTTCCAGTATTAGGGTCAATTCTAGTTAATCCTAGCCAAGAGCCCACCCAAAGCTCACCAGTAAAATCTGGTTGCAAGGCAGACACCCGAAAATCCGCTGGCAGGGGCTGGGTTTCTTGCCTGAGGCGTTGATCAGGCAAAGGTCTAGTTGGGGGCGGAGGGTTTCTAAGGGACGTGGGGGGGGATACCTCTTTGTTTACTGAGTCAGTGGATAACTGTGTTTGAGCGATCGCTGTTGAGAAATGGTTGTTTGGCTCACTGTCTGGGATTGACACAGGTAAGATTTGCCCCAGCAGTGTAGCACTGACTACCAGAGCGATACGGTTAGTTAACCGATTAGTTAACCGGTTAGTTAAGCAGTTAGTTAACCATGCCATTATTTCCAGCATCTTCTTGATTAAGCCTTTAGTTGATCACGACTGGGTGCATCTCATATTTGAAAATGTTGCGTAGGATACGTAGGGTGCGTTAGGGGGGATTGCCATCATATTCAACTTCGTAGCCAGTAGCCCCGTAACGCACCACCGAAGGGCTCGCCGTCATTTTCAGCCTCGTAGCCAGCCTTGGGAAAGTCTGCCCCGTAACGCACCACGGGGTCAAACACCAAAAATGAGATGCATCCATCAGGACTTACCCTTGCATCCGTTGCTCAATCCTAATTTTAGGGGCGATTGTCGGGGCGCAATGGTTGCAGCCTCACGATCTATCGCGCAACTGTTCAAGTTTTATTTATCTGGTTTTGTTTTCTAAGCCCGCTGCCCAACCTTGTCAAGGAACCTATTATAGTCAATTTTATCGTTTTTGTTACAAAAATGTGATAAATATTTACATTTAGTGACGTTATAAGAGGAGCTGATACATTCCTAAAGAATATTTGAGGTTCAAGTGATCCCATTACCTGCTATATTTCAAAATGATTAAGAAATCCTGAATTGCCTTAGCGACTTGACTGACTAGCAACCGTTTACCAATCAGCGGAGCGGTTGGGTTAGTAAGTAAAGCTACAGGTAATCCCCAACATTAGCCACAAACAGGTGATTGTGGAATCGGTGTTGTGCCCTTCTTCAGGCTTAGACAACAAGCCTAGATGGGTTGTGTGTTCTCTTAGCTAGGAGCAACACACAACACTAAGAAAAGAAAATCTCTTCTAGCGATAGCAACATTCAGTAGTTCCTAAGGAAGCAACGCATGTCTTACTCATCAACCAGGACTCAGACAAAAGCTGGCTACGATGCCGGTGTAAAAGACTATAAATTAACCTATTATACGCCAGATTATACTCCAAAAGATACGGATATTTTGGCAGCGTTTCGCGTAACACCGCAGCCTGGTGTACCTCCGGAAGAAGCCGGTGCAGCGGTTGCAGCTGAGTCTTCTACGGGTACCTGGACAACAGTTTGGACTGACTTGCTGACTGACCTAGACCGTTACAAAGGTCGTTGCTACGACATCGAACCAGTACGTGGGGAAGACAACCAGTTCATCTGCTTTATTGCCTACCCACTGGATCTGTTTGAAGAAGGCTCAGTCACCAACATGCTGACCTCCATCGTGGGTAACGTATTTGGTTTCAAAGCTCTGCGAGCACTGCGTTTAGAAGACTTGCGGATTCCCATTGCTTACCTCAAAACCTTCCAGGGACCACCCCACGGGATTGTTGTAGAGCGGGACAAGTTGAATAAGTATGGTCGTCCTTTGCTCGGTTGTACCATTAAGCCCAAGCTAGGTCTATCCGCTAAGAACTACGGTCGTGCAGTATATGAGTGCTTGCGCGGTGGTCTGGACTTCACCAAAGACGACGAAAACATTAACTCCCAGCCCTTCATGCGCTGGCGCGATCGCTTCTTGTTCGTAGCAGACGCAATCCACAAATCCCAAGCTGAAACTGGCGAAATCAAAGGTCACTACCTCAACGTCACTGCTCCCACCTGCGAGGAGATGATGAAGCGGGCTGAGTTTGCTAAATCACTCAACATGCCCATCATCATGCACGACTACCTCACTGGTGGCTTTACCGCCAACACCACTCTGGCTCGTTGGTGCCGTGATAATGGGGTTCTGCTGCACATCCACCGCGCTATGCACGCTGTGATTGACCGTCAGAAACACCACGGTATGCACTTCCGTGTCTTGGCTAAGTGCTTGCGCATGTCCGGTGGTGACCACCTCCACTCCGGTACTGTAGTCGGTAAGCTTGAAGGTGAAAAAGGTATCACCATGGGCTTCGTTGACCTGATGCGGGAAGACCACATTGAGCAAGACCGCGAACGGGGTATTTACTTCACTCAAGACTGGGCTTCCATGCCTGGTGTAATGCCAGTGGCTTCTGGTGGTATTCACGTTTGGCACATGCCTGCGCTAGTCGAAATCTTTGGTGATGATTCCTGCCTACAATTCGGTGGTGGTACTCTAGGTCACCCATGGGGTAATGCTCCTGGTGCTACTGCAAACCGGGTAGCTCTAGAAGCTTGTATTCAAGCTCGTAACGAAGGTCGTAACCTGATGCGTGAAGGTGGTGACGTGATCCGGGAAGCTGCTAAGTGGAGTCCTGAGTTGGCAGTTGCTTGCGAACTGTGGAAGGAAATCAAGTTCGAGTTCGAGGCAATGGATACAGTCTGATGCAGTTTGAGCTGTGAAGTTTGAAGTATGAAACGCCATACTTTAGACTTCATACTTTTTCCAAACGACTGGGTTCAACCATGGATTTAAAACGAGTTGCGAAAGATACAGCCAAGGTGCTCGCTAGCTATATGACCTATCAAGCACTGCGGACAGTGGTAAACCAGTTAAGAGAAACCGACCCTCCTCGAGCGCTTTGGCTACAGTCTTTTTCCTCACAACAAAGTATCCAAGATGGAGACGCTTATCTTGAGGAATTACTGCAGGCTAAACCTGAATTAGCCTTACGGATTATGACTGTGCGGCAACATATCGCAGACGAAGTGGCCGAGTTCTTACCTGAAATGGTTTGCACTACTATCCAGCAGTCGAATATAGAACATCGGCGTCGGCATCTTGAGCGCATCACGCAATTCACTCTTCCAGATAACCCAACTAATTCTGAGCAGAAAACTGATTCGGACACCTAATTGGTTCAACCGAAGATGTGACCTGGTATCCCCCAAATTTCATACCTATACTTCAACAGAGAATCAAACAGAGCATCAAAATCTATGAAAACATTACCAAAAGAGCGTCGTTACGAAACCCTTTCCTACTTACCTCCCCTGAGTGACGCTCAGATTATGCGGCAAGTGGAGTACATCTTAGCAGAAGGTTACATTCCCGCGATCGAGTTCAACGAAAGCTCTGAACCAGAGATTTACTACTGGACATTATGGAAACTGCCTTTGTTCAAGGCTACCTCACCTAAAGATGTGCTAGCTGAAGTGGATGAGTGTCGCTCTGAATACCGCGACTGCTATATCCGGGTTGTGGGTTTTGATAACGTTAAGCAGTGCCAAGTTCTTAGCTTCATCATTCACAAGCCCAATGAAGGTGTTAGCCGCAGCCGTTGGTAACCGCAGCTTTTACTACTAAAGGCTAAGGCATTCATGCTTGCCTGAAATGCTATTATTAGCCCCCCAAGCGAGGGATTGCTCGCTTGGGGGGCTGTTTCATTCTTGACCCTAAAATTCATGGTTGAGGGAGCCAAAGCCCCTTCTGGTCGGGGTTAGGGGTGAGTCCCATACTCCCAACTCCCGACCCAAATTTAAAAAACCTACTCCTGTGGGGTTCCCGTCAGTCGCGCTTTGCATCAAGATAACCAACTTTATCCAACAGTCAGGACTTAGCAGTTAGAAGTCATAATAGAATATAGCCCTTGGCCAAGGGCTATAGATAGAACCTGGGTTAATTAATAAATTAACAATGACTAACAACGGCTCCAACAGATTAGATCGAATTGAAGCAACAATAGAACAGATGCTAGCTGTTCAACGTGAACTACAAGAAACACAATTAAGGTTTCAAGAGAACCAACAACAACAAGAAAGGATATTAGAACAGATCCTAGCTAGTCAACGTGAACTACAAGTTGGTCAACGTGAACTACAAGTTGGTCAACGTGAACTACAAGTTGGTCAACGTGAACTACAAGAAATACAATTAAGGTCTCAAGAAAAGCAACAACGACAAGAAAGGATATTAGAACGATTAATTGGATATAGCATCACCCAAGAATCTGACAAATTAGATTTAGAGGAAAGAATGAATGCCTTAGAGCAAAGAGTTAAAGGTTTAGAAAATCGGTGAATGACTTACACTAACTTGGCTCTAGTGGTATCTTTTTCTAGGCCAAGTCTCGTTAGCGATCTGGCATAGAACCTCTCATCACACCTCCAGGAAGAGAAATTATTGGCACTTGACCGGTAGGAACACTCTCAGGAGTAACTCCAGCAGAAGTAACGCTAGAGGAATCATCAGGATTGATGATAATACCAAGCATCCGAAATACTGTTTGGTTTTCGTCTGGTGAGTCTGAAATTGCTCTGACAAAGTTGTTTCTGACATCCAAGGATTGGTTCGCAGTAAATTCTGTAGTTCCAACGTTGAAAGTAAACACAGAATCGGGCAACCCACCAATATGAGCCCCACCCATGGACGACGAAACGACAGGGTCCATAACATTAAAAGTAAAGTTTCCTAGAGCATCAAGCTGACCCGGAAAACTGATCATCATAGGTGCAGCACTAGGAGAGCGAAAACCTGGTGAAAGGATGGGAATAGTTACACCACCAGCAGGGTTATTAACATTAACATTAAGAATGGCATCAGCATTGATACCTGGTCTTAAGGCAGTGCCAATTTGGGTATCTGTGCTTCCTCGATCAAGCAGAGGGTCACTGACTCCATTGAGAGCATTTTGTAAGAAAGATTTTATTTTTCGGATATCCCGACGACAGTCTATGTCTATTATTCCTGCTGGGGCTTGTGATTGTTCTGTTTCAGAAGGGTTGGTTGAGTCAGCTTGAGCAACCCTATTGTTGGTACAAGTTCGGTTATTGCTGGGTACTTCGTCTGCTTTGACAATATTGCCCAAAGTACTATTGAAACTGTAAAAGCATATTCCGACTAAAAAAGCTTGTCGAATAAATTGCCAAGAATATTTGTGCAGTTTTAACATAAGCTATCCTGTTTTAGAAACGAAAAGTGGCACGGAGTACACCGATATAAATATCGTTGTTTTCTTCTATATGTCCAGGATCAGTAACCATAAAAAATCCTGGAGTAATATAGATATTGTTGCTAAATTTGTGGCGATAGAAAATTTCATAGTGAATTGAAGTGGCGTTATCTTCTCCTAAAAGTAAACCATTGCCGTTCTCTAATTTTAGAGGTTGACCAATGATTAAGCCTAGTAAACTTCCTTCTTGACCAAAAGGATCTGAAAAGGCTAAGGAAAGCAAGTAAGTGCTGGCATTAGCAAAATCATCTGATGCCAAAGCATTAGTGAAGGTATATCCTCCCCAACCCGCAAAGGTAAGGTTATCAGTAAAACGCCACTGTAAGCTACCGCCCACAGCATGGGTCTGAGTTTCTTGAAGCAGTAGACTAGAAGTATCAGCGTTAAAGCTACCTGCGAAAGTATTTAACTGACCATCATTGGCGTAGGCATTAATATAGTGTAGTCCAGCCGCCATGTTATTGGCTGGGGTAAACAATAATTGCACTCCTAAAGCACTATGATCTGGACTAATAAAACCCTCACTAGGGCTACTGCTATTCCGGGTTCCGTAAGCAACTTGTAAACGGAGTGGATCTGCTACAAACCAGTCTAAACCAACCCCCGCATCGAGAGCGCCAATTTTGAAAAGTGGACTGGCTTCGCCGAAACGAGAGATAGAACCTATACCCACATCCAAGAAGGGACTGTTAGCAGTAAGGACACTACCTAAACTAAAACCGACTGGTTTTATAGTAAAGACAACTCGGTCACTAATGGCAAATCGGTATTCTAAGCTATCTAAAACCACATCATTATCGAGATCGTCTTGGTAAGACAGTAAGGCGGCAAAAGTATTGAGTACATTGGGGTTGGCAAAACCACCATCATCGAAATTACCGGAAGCTAAAACAATACGCAGACGATCTCTGCCTGTGAATGAAGCAACAGTTCCAATGCGGACAAGATAATTAAGAACAATGTTAGCATCTCCTGTGCCTGGTGGATTGCCTCCTTCAGCAGCAGCTAGGCCAAAAATAACTTCTCCTCCAAATTTGACAGTGGTGGAAAACTGATGCTCCTCTAGGAAAGCAACTCGACTGTCTAGGTTATCTACCCGTGTTTTTAGTTGGGCTAATTCTGGGTTAAATTGATTAGCTAATTGTTGTAATGTGGCTAAATCTTCTTCAGAAATACGATTAGCACTTTCAACCGCAACCAGTCTCTCAATCTGTTCCATACAGGCGTTCAAACCTGCGGCAAATTCATAGCGAGTTAAGGCTCGGTTGCCTTGAAAAGTCCTATCTTGGTATCCGGCAATACAACCATAGCGTTCTATTAAACTTCGTAGTGCTTCAAATGCCCAGTCCCCCGGTTGCACATCTTGGAGTTGGACAATATTGGTTACCTGAGTCATGGCTGTGCCATCAATTTCAGGTGATGGTTCCAGGGATGTTGATTGTTCTGGTAGTTCTGGAACTGTTGATGTGGGTTCGCTGAGTTGATCAACCCTGGGACTGACTGGATTGGTCGTTGTTGGTGTATTAACACTCTCGATTTTGTCTAATAAGACTATACCGAGTTCTGCATCAAAATCCTTAAGCAGTCGTTCTAGTCTGGCTCGGTGATGTTGAATAACTGCGTCTTCTGATACGGCGCTATAAGTTTGGGCGATATGCTGTTGACAAGCACTTAAGATAGCAGCAAATTCAGAACGGGTTAAGGCTTCATTGTTTACAAAGGCGCTCTTGTCTGTGGTACAGCCAGAAAACTCAACTAGTTCTCTCAAGGCTTCGTAAGACCAGCTTCCAGGTTGTAAATTGTCGGTTAGTGCCCAGGTTTTGGGGGCAGTTAATAGCAATCCGGTTACTCCTGATAGGAAAAGGAGTAAGAGTTTTTGAGTTTTCATGGTCACTCCTGCACACTGAAAAAAAGTTTAGAGATGGGTTGAGGGTGGCTCTTTTAGTAGTTTTTATTAAAATAAACAGAAAACCAAATCGTCTTTATCCTTGAATTTATTACTTTAAGAAAATTGGGACGGGTTAGACTAGCTAAACTATCAAGAATTTGTTGCCAAAAAGGAAAATCAACTGACGAAGGAGTTAAGGTCTTAATTAAGTCCTGTAAGACATGGGCTCGGGAGGATTCATCCCCAATCGCTCTGGCGCAATCTAAGGCTTTTGGTAACACTTGAGGTAAGTGGGGGGCTAAGCTGATTAAGGCTAATGCTTGCTGGGATTCATCCCCAAGGGCTCTGGCGCAGTCTAATGCTTCTGGTAACACTTGAGGTAAGTGGGGGGCTAAGCCGAGTAAGGCTTTTGCTCGGGAGGATTCATGCCCAATGGCTCTGGCGCAATCTAAGGCTTCTGGTAACACTTGTGGGAAGTGGGGGGCTAAGGCGATTAAGGCATCGGCTCGGGAGAATTCAGACCGAAGGGCTCTGGCACAATCTAAGGCTTCTGGTAACACTTGTGGGAAGTGGGGGGCTAAGTCCTTTAAGACATGGACTCGGGAGAATTCATCCCCAATCGCTCTGGCAGCATCTAAGGCTTCTGGTAACACTTGTGGGAAGTAGGGGGCTAAGTCCTTTAAGGCATCGGCTCGGGAGAATTCAGACCGAAGGGCTCTGGCGGCCTCTAAGGCTTCTGGTAACACTTGAGGTAAGAGGAGGGCTAAGCCGAGTAAGACTTTTGCTCGGTGGAATTCATCCTCAAGAGCTCTGGCGACATCTAAGGCTTTTGGTAATAACCCTTGGGGTAAGTGGGGGGCTAAGCGGAGTAAGGCATTAGCTCGGTGGGATTCATCCCCAATCGCTATGGCGCAATCTAAGGCTTCTGGTAACACTTGGGGTAAGTGGGGGGCTAAGCCGATTAAGGCATTAGCTCGGTGGGATTCATCCCCAATCGCTATGGCGCAATCTAAGGCTTCTGGTAACACTTGTGGGAAGTAGGAGGCTAAGCCGATTAAGGCATTAGCTCGGTGGGATTCATCCTCAATCGCTATGGCGCAATCTAAGGCTTCTGGTAACACTTGTGGGAAGTGGGGGGCTAAGCCGATTAAGGCATTAGCTCGGTGGGATTCATCCCAAATCCCTCTGGCGCAATCTAAGGCTTCTGGTAACACTTGAGGTAAGTGGGGGGCTAAGCCGACTAAGGCATCGGCTCGGTGGGATTCATCCCCAATCGCTATGGCGCAATCTAAGGCTTGGGGTAACAACGTTTCGGGTAAGTGGGTGGCTAAGCCGATTAAGGCTCTGGCTCGGTCTTTTTCATCCCCAATCGCTATGGCGCGATCTAAGGCTTTTGGTAACAAGGTTTCGGGTAAGTGGGGGGCTAAGCTGATTAAGACATAGGATCGGTCGTATTCATTCTGAATGGCTATGGCGCAATCTAAGGCTTGGTGTAACACTTGGGGTAAGAGGGGGACTAAGGCGATTAAGGCATTAGCTCTTTCGTATTCATACCGAATGGCTCTGGCGCAATCTAAGGCTTCTGGTAACACTTCGGGAAAGTGGGGGGCTAAGGCCACTAAGGCTATGACTCGGTGGTATTCATGGGAAATCCCTCTGGCGCAATCTAAAGCTTCCGGTAACAGATCGGGTAAGTGGGGGGCTAAGCCGACTAATAAAGCTCGGGAGGATTCATGCCGAATGGCTCTGGCGTAATCTAAGGCTTGGTGTAACAAAACTTCCGTTAAGTAGGGTGCTAAGCCGATTAAGGCATCGACTCGGTGGTCTTCATCCCCAATCGCTATGGCGCAATCTAAGGCTTCTGGTAACACTTCGGGAAAGTGGGGGGCTAAGCCGATTAAGGCTCTGGCTCGGTCTTTTTCATACCCAATCCCTCTGACGCAATCTAAGGCTTGGGGTAACAACGTTTCGGGTAAGTAGGGGGCTAAGCCGATTAAGGCATCGGCTCGTTTGTATTTATACCGAATGGCTATGGCGCAATCTAAGGCTTGGGGTAACAACACATCGGGTAAGTGGGGGGCTAAGGCGACTAAGGCATAGGCTCGGTATTCTTCATCCGAAATCCCTCTGGCGCAATCTAAGGCTTCTGGTAACACTTCCGGTAATTGGGGGGCTAAGGCCATTAAGGCATCGGCTCGGAAGTATTCATACTTAATCCCTCTGGCGCAATCTAAGGCTTCTGGTAATAAAGAAGCCGGAAGATACTTACTAATTGCCTTCAAACCCTCTACTTGACTACTAGAATTTTTGCTCTGTCGCACATAAGCTAGTCCCTGGGCTGGCGTCCAGATTTTTTTCTCCAGTAATGCTGCCATTAACCCTGGAGGAATCTTTCCAGCCAAGCTGTTGAGGGATGTGGTAATCAGAGCATACCGACACTGTAGACTAATCGATTCTGTAGGATTTTCTGTAAAATTATCTGCTGCTATTGCCCAAGCTCTCGATACATCCTTGATAAAATTAGCAGTGTTTCCCTGTCTATCACACTGCCAATACCAACCGTTATCTCCTGCTGGAGTTTCTTCTTTCAGGAGTTGATGAATTTGATCTATCTTTTCAGCTTTCTCTAGGTGCCAGGTTAAGTGGCTATANCACCCAGCTATTGGTCGAGCCCGACGGATGCAGGTGGCTAGCCCAGAACATCAGCATCAGGTGATGATTGAGGCGGTGGAAAACCATATGCCAGAGGTGATCGTTATCGATGAAATTGGCACAGAACTAGAAGCTCAGGCCGCTCGTACCATTGCGGAACGGGGGGTGATGCTGGTGGGAACTGCTCACGGCAATCGGATTGAAAACTTGATTAAAAATCCCACCCTTTCCGATTTAGTAGGCGGTATCCAGGCTGTCACCCTAGGCGATGACGAAGCCAGACGGCGAGGCTCTCAGAAAACCGTTTTGGAGCGCAAAGCCCCCCCAACCTTTGAAATCGCTGTAGAAATGCTAGAGCGTAAGCGTTGGGTAGTACATGAAAGTGTTGCGGACACGGTTGATAATTTGCTCAGGGGACGTCAACCAAATCCCCCAGTCAGGACAGAAGATGAAAATGGGAAGGTCACCATTACCCGAGAAGTACCTAGCGCTCCAGTTGCCACTCCCCTAAATGGTCGGAGCAGGGGTCACCTTACCCTAACGACTCCTAGCCAACCAAAAGGTTGGCGTTCATCTGGACAGATGAAGCCCCTATCCCTTCAAGAACCAGAGCCAGCTCGAGAAAATAGCATGTTTGAACAGCTGCTGGCTGAATCTTGGTCACAGCAAGAGCTCTTGGGTCAAGGGATGCAGATGTTAGGACCAAATGGTGAGGATTTGCCACTACAGGTCTATCCTTACGGCATTAGTCGTCATCAAATCGAGCAAGTGATCCAAATCCTAAATTTGCCTGTGGTCTTGACAAAAAACATGGATACTGCTGATGTGGTTTTAGGATTGCGATCGCATGTCAAAAGCCACTCCAAGCTCAAGTCCATTGCTAAATCTCGTCAGATCCCGATTCACGCCATCAAAGCTAGCTCCATACCCCAGATTACTCGGGCATTAAGGCGTCTGTTGCACATGGATGACCCCACAATTCCCGATGCTGCTGATTTGGAGTTATTTGCCCAAAACGGTAGCGAGGATGAAATCGAGGCTCTAGAAGAAGCCCGTTTAGCAGTTGAGCAAATTGTGATTCCCAAAGGCCAACCCGTAGAATTGTTGCCGCGATCGCCTAAAGTGCGGAAGATGCAACACGAGTTAGTTGAACACTATCGCCTCAAGTCTTCTAGCTTTGGCGATGAACCCAATCGACGTTTACGGATTTATCCGGCCTGAATCTAAGTTAAAGAGGAAGAGGGGGGACAAAGACAAGATAGCTCATGCCATTAATATCTCTTTGTCTTCCTTCCGGCCGGTAACCATCAACCCATCACCCCATCACCCTTTAAGCCAAAGGAAAAATAACAAAAAAAATACTTGACATATTCCCAGTCAAATCTGTTATCATCTTAGAAGTGGAATCAATGGGGTGTAGCCAAGCGGTAAGGCAGCGGGTTTTGGTCCCGCCATTCCTAGGTTCGAATCCTAGCACCCCAGTTATATTAGTCAGTGGCAAACTAGCCTGATAGTGCAGCAAAAAAAGAAGCTTCTAAAGTCAAAAGAAGCTTCTTTTAGGTTTTTAAGGGGCGTTAAAACTAGCGGCGGCGTCTGAAGGAACGACTACCACCACGACTACTACCAAAGCCAGAACGCGTCCGCTTCGTGCTGCCAAAACCACTGCTTCTGGGTTTGGCTTTCTTAGTACTCGATGGACTAGAGGTGCGTAACTGACTTGAGCCGAAACCCTTTCCTGTGGAGCGATTAGCGTTGGGTGAGGCTTTACGAGTAGTTGCTTGATTAGCTGCAGGAGATTTTCTTAAGCTACCAGTCGTGCGGAAAGAGCGAGTATTTTTAACCACAGGTGGCGGTGCTTTGTACCTTGTTTCATATCGCTTCACTGCTTGACTATAGCTGTTACCATACCCACCATAACCAGTTAAAACTCCTCCCGGTTGATAAACTGGTGGAACATAGTATTGAGGTCGAAATAGCATACTACCGATAGCTTGACCAGCCAAAGCACCAGCAAACGGAGCCCAGAAACTGGATTGCTGACGCACGATTACTGTTTCTTGTTGACCACTTTGAGGATTAGGTCTAGTCTCAGTGACATTGTGGACATATTCAATCCGGAAGTCTTCAGTCAGGTACATCACCGGCTGATTGTCATCAATACTCAGATACGTATTTTCCCCAGCAGCAACCTGCTCATCAGTCAGACGTGCCATCTGCAAATCCCTGCTCCGAAACACTGGTGGACTACCCGCAGGAGTATTGAGCACCATTAGGGTATATACCCCATTAACATCATCGTAGGTTGCCTGTTGTACGGGATATTTCCCATCACTCAACCGAGTCGGAGTAAAGGAAGTATTGCCACCCCGATTCAGCGACACTTGGCTTGAGTTAGGAGAACCACACCCTACTGTAGTCCAACATAGGGTTAGAGATAGAACAAAAATCGCAATTGTACGTAACATATAGTTAAAAAAGTTTTCTTAAATCACTATTGTTCTGTTAAATCATTATTGTCTAATCGCGCTTTGCTATGGGCTAGCGTTCTTTGCAAGACGAAAACTTGGGGATGATGTTTCGTTCGTCTTGGCCATCACCCCATCACCCCATCACCTGATTTACTGATAGTGACAACTATAACACTATCTATATTTATTTAATTTACTTATGATTACAGGGGAACCAGTTCCGGGAAATTGAGTAAAATTTGCTCATCAGTCAGTTCATCACCCAACTGTGCTGGAGAGAAGTGAACCTGAATAGCTTGCAAACTTTCCTGATAGTGGAGATTAATCAATGCCTTTAGACCTGCTTCGAGGTACTCAACACTAGCTAGGTTAGTTTCTAGTTCAGGAACTTCCCCTTCGTAAGCTACTGTGATCATAACAATTACGTTTTGGGTCACAGGTAGGGATAAAGGTTCGTTTTCACCTAAGGGTGTAGTGAAATCTGGTTCAGACAGATAGCGCCCAGCTGAGTCAGTAAACAGTTCATTAACGTAGTCCCCAGCTTCTCCTTCTTTCCAGAAGACATCCCCTTCATTCGCTGCGGATTGCCAGTAGATCTGCAGCTGTAGGAGGTTTTGACAAATTGCTACCAGTTCTTCCCCTAATACCTTCAAATCCCCATCTGATTCAACGGCTTCCCGTGCCGCACGATTGAGTACCCCCAACAAGGGTGTTACTTCTGAACCAGCTAAGTGTACAAACAAACGAAAAACTACAAATCTAGTTTTGCCACCAAATTTATTTAAGCGATCGCGCCAAGAGCTCATCCTTCTGTCGGCTGACTTACGCCGTTAATTAATCTCAATTACCCTATCTATCCTACTCTAGCGCATTGCTCACTACCCATACTGGATCTCCGCAAACTGGGGTTGCTCAGGCAGAGGAAGGGGGTTAGGTAGGCAAAACCAAGTCAACTGTGTAATTCCTATAACAAAAGAAAACAGGAGCGATCGCGTCTGCACCAGTCAACCACAACTGACTGAGCCATCACTCCTGATTACACCCCGTTTTTTTTTCTGTAGCGCTTTATACCACTTATCTCAAAAAACTACAACAGGTTTTCTATGTATCTAACTGGGTTGAGTTGAAGGGGATCTCACCACCTAGAAAGATTCTGAGGGTTGAGTGTTAACCCTCAACCATTAACCGTTAACCGTCAACAATAAATCAGTTGCTTAGGGCAGTGCAAGTTAACTGATGAGGGGGTTTGGGGGAGCGATAAGTCCCGCACTGGTCGAATAGAGACAACTGAATCCAAGTTGCGGTGGTTTTAGTGGGTTGATCGAAGCCAATGACCATTGGATACCTTGATTGTGACATCGGTTCCCCTAGCATATTATGAGTTCGTTTTTCTTGCGCTTACCCTGGATGGCATACCAGTAAGGGGGTAGAATTACCAGAGGGATTGCATTTAATATTTTTACCTTCTCACTCACCGGAATTGCAACCAGCAGAAAGATTATGGACTCTGGTTGATGAGCCAATTGCCAATCGCTCATTTGATACTCGCGCAGCAGCTAGAAGTTGTTCTCTTTCAAAATCTGATCAGCAATGCCATTAAATTTCAAGCACCAGGGAAATCCCCCCAAGTCAAGGTTTCAGTAAAGCCCGTAGACTATCCTGGCACTGGTATTGGTCTAGCCACCTGCAAGAAGATTGTGGAAAATCACGGGGGACAGATTGGGGTAGAGTCTGAGCCTGGAGTGGGAAGTACGTTTTACCGAAAAAATTGGGTAATCGCGCCCCGTCCTTATAGGACGGCTTTCTTTTTCAGCTAAAACTTGACAGTTTTCACAGAGCGTGTTATAATAAAAACCCTTACAATAAACTAAAAAGCTAGATAAATACTATCTAATCATAAGTAGACAACGTAAAAAATATGTATGAGATACGTATTGCGTAATTTGGTCTAACGACTACAACGTCTATGAAAAACTTAGATAAAAAAGTATAAAGGTGCGCTTGACCTTGGCGAATTTAATTCGCCACGGGTCGCACCTCTGTCTATTCATATAAAAAAGGTACGGTGGGGCACACCGAAACCTAGATCTATGATCTAAACGCTTGGGGAGATTTGTCCTCTACTTTTTCTGACTCCGGTTTGAAAGAGCCACGACGAGTCGTAGAGCCAAGAATCCCCGCTCATAAGCGGGCGGGGAGTGTCAATTTACGCTTCCTGCACAACACTGAACACTAAGCACTGAACACTAAGCTTTGCAATAATATTATTCTTCCAACGCGAGTAACAACGGGATTAACATAGCAAGAACACAACTTGGTATAAGCAACCCCCCGAAATTATCGGTATTTAATCGAATATGATACTATAGGAAAAACTTTTTCCTGATCGGTGTAATAGCTTGTAGGAAACGGTATCGCCTTGAAATTTTAAAGCTCTCTAATCCCCTTTATATAAAAGAAATTAGAGAGCTGATTATGGCGTCATGGCTAATCCTTAATTGGACGACCATTACCCATTACCAAAAGCGAATAAAAATTTTTAGTGGCAGACATCCGGGAGAATTTGTTTCAGTTTTATACCATAGTATTCATACATGGTATTCATAGCTTGGGAGTTCGCAAACCGGAGCAGTTAAACCTCAAAAACCTTAGATAAAAACTAATGGAATCAGGTATTACAATTTTCAGTTTTGGATTGTTTATAGTAATTTTTTTGTGGATTGGGGCTCTAGCTGCTAAATCTTCCGATAATACAGAATCCGACTACTTACTTGGCTCACGCTCTTTTGGGAAAGTCTTTGTGGGTCTGAGTGCTGGAGCAACGGGAAACAGTGGATGGATTATGAGTCGGTATTGTGTTGGCTGGTGTCTTTTCTGTCATTGCCTCTACAGCGGATTCCCAACTTCTGGTTTGTTCCAGTGCGATCGCTAGAGATATTTCTCCGGGGTTGGATCGGAGGATGTCCCGGAAATATGGCGTGAAATACGAGCAATTCATGACCTTAGTGGTGGGACTACTCGCTGTAATTGCGGCGATTTCTATTTCCTCCACAGTGTTTTCATTGGTTCTTTTTGCTAGTGGAGCTGTGGCCAGTTCCCTCGGTCCAGCAATGCTGATGATATTATTGAAAAGGCGAACTCATTATTTAGCATTGAACTCTGTCAGGAGCCTGGGAGTAGCAAACCCCACGGATAAATCCGGGGGCTTGTGAATCATTACCTGACCAGCCCAAGTCCCATCAGGGACTACGTTATCAGCAAGAGTTAAAGTTCCTACCTTGAAATGCGACGCTAGTTTCAAGCTCTAGAACCGGATTGTTAAACATCTTTATCAGGTTAAGGAAGTGCAACGCGCGAAAGTACCGACTGATAACATTGGCGCAGCGAACTTTACCCTAGCAATAGGAGAATACTCACATTATGCGAGTTTTTGTACTTGATAAAAACAAAAAACCATTAGACCCATGCCAGCCTGCTAGAGCTAGAATCTTGCTCAAACAAGGAAGGGCTAAGGTCTTTAGGAGATACCCGTTCACAATCATCATATGCGATTTGGAGGAATTGGAATGTGTGACACATAATCATCAGATCAAACTTGACCCTGGTTCTCAAACAACAGGTTTAGCAATTGTTCAAGAAAAGGTGGTTGTTTGGGGTGCGGAACTAACCCACAGAGGTCTTCAAATTCGAGATGGTTTAACCTCACGTAGAAAGTTGAGAAGTTCTCGTAGAAACCGCAAAACTCGTTATCGACAGCCACGGTTTCTTAACCGTAAACGTCCTGATGGGTGGTTAGCTCCCAGTCTAA
>NZ_JAAHIE010001399.1:0-1090 GCF_010671945.1 Moorena sp. SIO4E2 | reverse complement strand
TCTTCAATCTTCTCAAAGGTCCGGTTGGCAATCGGCTCATCCAAAATTGACCAAAGACGTTCTGCTGGTTGCAACTCAGGGGAGTAAGGGGGAAGAAACTCTAAATGCAATCCAACTGGAACGCACGACTTGGTCACGCTTTTTGCCAGCCTGCTTGGTCAACAGTTAAGATCACGTGTTTATTTGGACCTAAGCTAAAATGTTGGGCAAAGTCAGCCAGGACTTGATTGAATAGTTGAATGTTGACTCTCGGTAGTAACCACCAGTAAGTTTCACCCGAAGCTGGATGCACAAAACCCCATACCCAAACCCACTCATAGCGCCACTGAACCTTGGAGACGAAACCTTAGGATAGTGGAGCCTTAATCAATAAGTTTTGACCCTTTTCTGCATAGCCTGCCAACCATAAAGGCTCCACTATCCTTACGGTAACTTCAAAGGCGATTGGGGTTTCCCACCAGGGCAGCCAGAGGCGACGCAGCACAGGTTTGAGTCCAACTCGATGTTCGTCCATCGCCCACAACTCAATCTCTGCCCCCGGATGCTGCTGTCGTAACTGCTCTACTCGCTCAGGCAGTTTTTTTTCCAGGCTTCTTGCTCCATTGGGTCTTGCTGCTGATGCTCCCGACGGGGCAAGCGCAGCCGAAACTCCATCTGCTTGAGATATTCCCAACCTCGTTGGGGTGCAACCCGACGCTCGAGCACTCGACTCATCCAATCGGCTACCTTGCGACCATTCCACAACCCGCTCTCATCCACAGGGGCTTCTAGAGCTTGTAGGAGTTGGGCTTGTTGAACCTCGTTTAGTATTGGTTCGGCTCCACGATTATGATGCCGACCATCACCTACCCCTGCTTCCCCGTCTTGGTTGTAGCGCTTTGCAATCACTCGTATCCAGCGCTGCGGAATACCCCGTTGCCTCTCGCACCTCTTCCGTCTGTTTCCCTAATGCCTTCAACCACAGGATTTGGTATTGGCTGCGTTCTACAGCATCACTGGCTTGACGATACCGTTCCTCCAATTCCTCACAACTCAGATGAGGTAATAGTCTCAAGCGTTTGGGCATAAATCTTTCCCGACTTACTCTATA
>NZ_JAAHIE010001398.1:0-1092 GCF_010671945.1 Moorena sp. SIO4E2 | reverse complement strand
GGAAGCGATCGCTTTCAATTAACTCTTTATACTGTAATTTCCTTTGTTTTTATGTTCCTTCTAGTTTGATACCAAGAACTAGCAAACTTTATATGCCCAGACTTGTAAATAAATATCTGGTTCAGCTTCCGGTAGGTTGGCAAATGGCTCTCCTTTTTCAACTAACTTCCACTTACCAGAAGCTTCTAGGGCTGCTTGCTTGTCTTTAAAATCACTATTCTGGTAATAATCGGGACGAATAGTAAAAATGATATATCCCCCTGGCTTAGTAATACGAATTAGTTCATCAAAACCACTGCTGGGAGCATGGCCTAATGTGAACGTTCCGACGCTAAGAATCCCATCAAAGGTGTCCGTTGCCAACGCTAAAGGTTCGCCCAATATTCCTTGGTGAAGTGCGCTGTAAACGTTCTTTTTTCTCGCTTCTTCCAGCATCCCTGCTGAAATATCCATTGCCTCTAGATTGCCATATCCGCGCTGATGAAGAACTTGCCCGACTAGCCCAGTTCCCGCCCCAGCATCTAATATCTTGGCTTCTTTAGAAAGATACTTGACCAAAACCTCGACGGCGGGTTCGGGTCCGGTATAGTTTTCAGGCAACAAATCTTGCTCATACTCCTTAGCCCATACATCATACCTTTCGGCTAATTCTTGATTGTTTTGAGAACTGTATACCCAATGTACCGTATCTGTTTTTTTGCTCATACTTTTACTGAACACTATTTTCTACATTCTTAAGAGAGGTTTTAACGTAAGTTGCTAGTTATAGCAATTCTACGACTTGTGAGGTACAAATTTCTGGTTTTTAGGGAGCAGGGAGCAGGGAGCAGGGAGCAGGGAGCAGGGAGCAGGGAAGAGGGAAGAGATAAAAAATAATGTGTACCTCATGAGTCCTATAAACGTTATACAAATTTTAAGTGTTAAAGCACACCTAAGTCCCCTTGTTCTACGCCCTTGGCGTATGCCCGAAGGGCTATAGGGGGACGAACGGGGGATCTCAAAAGATTAGGTATATAACTAGCAACTTGGGTTTTTAGTCATGAATTAGTTATACTATCCCCCCCTCATAAAACCAGGATAGCTCTGGCTTTT
>NZ_JAAHIE010001397.1:0-1096 GCF_010671945.1 Moorena sp. SIO4E2 | reverse complement strand
TTGCTTTTAAGAAAATCTTTGGTTCCTCTGAAAGTAAAGAAGTCCTGATTAGCTTTCTAGATGCTCTGATATATCGCGGGGAATCTAGAATCAATGACTTAGAGATTATTGACCCATACAATGCTGGTTATACTACGGAGTTAAAGGATACCTACCTGGATGTCAAGGCTGTCTTAAATGACGGCTCCACGGTAATTATTGAAATGCAAGTCTTAAATCTTCCAGCTTTTGATAAACGAGTGATTTATAATCTCGCCAAAACCTATAGCAATCAATTAAAATCTGGGCAAGGATATTCTAAGCTCAAGCCGGTGATTGCTTTAACAATTACAGACTTCACTATGTTTGAGCAAACCTCGGGATACCTAACTCGATTTCTATTTCAAGAAGAGCAAGAGAAGTTTATCTACCAAAACCAAGACCTAACTATGGTGTTTGTGGAACTGCCAAAATTTTCCCGGCGTTTAGAAGACTTAGAAACGGCATCGGAGAAATGGATCTATTTTCTCAAGGAAGCCCCAAATTTAGAAGCAATACCCGATACCTTTCTTGATGCAGTCGCTCATGGGGGAAACCCCCAAGACCGCGCTGCATCGCTATCAGAAATCCCGGGGATTGCTCAGGCGCTAACGATAGCTAATCAAGCCAATATGAGTAGAAAAGACTTGGACGAATTACACAAACGAGAAGTGTTTATGGAAGACCGTAAAGGTGAAATTCGTCAAGCTCTGGAAGAAGGGAAACAAGAAGGTCGGGAACAAGGCCGAGAAGAAGGTAAACAAGAAGGCCGGGAAGAAGCGAGATTATTAATGCAGGGATTGATATCCCGTCAACTAGAAGGCAAACTTGGTGCAATACCTTCAGAAATTCTAGATAAAATTCAACAATTATCTCTAGACCAATTAGAAGGTTTAGGAGTTGCTATGGCAGATTTTACCACCAGCGTAGATTTGTCGAATTGGTTGCGGGATAACCAATGATATAGCTATTAAGTAGGGTGGGCAAAATTATAGAATCTAGAATTATCAAAAGAACTAAACGGTTTTTGCCCACCCTACAAGCCTATTAAGTAGTAGTGTTGTACCAGTGAAATTCA
>NZ_JAAHIE010001396.1:0-1096 GCF_010671945.1 Moorena sp. SIO4E2 | reverse complement strand
TGGTGCTCATTGATGGTCATCAGATGGTGGTTAGTAATGCGATCGCAAAATTTGCCAAAACTCATCATATCCCTGTAGTCATCGATGGGGGTAGCTGGAAGCCAGGATTTGAAACAATTTTGCCCTACGTTGATTACGCAATTTGCTCAGCCAATTTCTATCCACCAGGGTGCTGTGGTCAACAAGAGGTGATGGCTTATCTCCTAGACGCTGGGATTCCTCACATTGCCATTACCCAAGGAGAAAAACCAATTCAGTATCGCAGCTTAGGAGTGTCCGGTGAAGTACCCGTACCCCAGATTCAAGCAGTAGATACTTTGGGAGCTGGGGATGTGTTTCACGGTGCCTTCTGTCACTATATTCTACAGAAAGAGTTTACTGATGCCCTAGGCGCAGCAGCAAAGGTAGCTACCAATTCCTGTCAGTTTTTTGGGACTCGTCGGTGGATGGAAAAAGATATCGAAAATTAGAGCAATAAATTTTTGTCTGCCCACACCGATGGGGAACTAGAACGGCTTATACTCCTATCTGTAATCTACAAATAGCTACGAAACCTGATGCAAGACTACCAAGCTCCCTGGTACCTAAGAAATGGCTTATTTCAAAGTATTGCTACAACTTACTGGTACGGCAAAACCTGGAGTTGGTGGGGGGAAAAAGTACCTTGGCTTTCCCATTTGCCCCTGATTCCCTGGCAGGAACACATATTTACTGGTGCGGATCAGGTACCGTTGCGCGGATTGTGGAGTTGTCCTGACAATGCCAAAGGGACCCTGATTGTTAACTATGCCCTTACAGGGGATGTCGATAGTGGTTGGTATAGTCGTACCCTTGCTCGTAAAGCCTACAGTAATGGTTGGGCAGTGTTAATTTATGATTGGCGCAGTAACGGACGCAGTGCACAACTATCCCCAGTCCCATCTTCTGACGGTTGGCGAGAAGGGGAAGATCAGTTGCAGCTAGCCATGGAATTAGTAAAGATGGGTTGCCCAGAACCTGTCGGTTTGGTGGGCTTTTCCATGGGGGGACAGTTGGCATTGTGGGGACTTAAGGCCGCAGTTGAAAACAATTGTTCTCTGGTCAGGTTTGGAGCAGT
>NZ_JAAHIE010001395.1:0-1096 GCF_010671945.1 Moorena sp. SIO4E2 | reverse complement strand
TGGTGCTCATTGATGGTCATCAGATGGTGGTTAGTAATGCGATCGCAAAATTTGCCAAAACTCATCATATCCCTGTAGTCATCGATGGGGGTAGCTGGAAGCCAGGATTTGAAACAATTTTGCCCTATGTTGATTACGCCATTTGCTCAGCCAATTTCTATCCACCAGGGTGCTCTGACCAAGAAGAGGTGATGGCTTATCTCCTAGACGCTGGGATTCCTCACATTGCCATCACCCAAGGAGAAAAACCAATTCAGTATCGTAGCTTAGGAGTGTCCGGTGAAGTACCCGTACCCCAGATTCAAGCAGTAGATACTTTGGGAGCTGGGGATGTGTTTCACGGTGCCTTCTGTCACTATATTCTACACAAAGAGTTTACTGATGCCCTAGTCGCAGCAGCAAAGGTAGCTACCAATTCCTGTCAGTTTTTTGGGACTCGTCGGTGGATGGAAAAAGATATCGAAAATTAGAGTAGCAAAGGTTTGTCTGCTCACAGCAATAGGTAACTAGAACTGCTTATACTCCAATCTGTAATCTACAAATAGCTACGAAACCTGATGCAAGACTACCAAGCTCCCTGGTACCTAAGAAATGGCTTATTCCAAAGTATTGCTACCACTTACTGGTACGGCACGACCTGGAGTTGGTGGGGGGAAAGAGTACCTTGGCTTTCCCATTTGCCCCTGATTCCCTGGCAGGAAAAGATATTTACTGGTGCGGATCAGGTACCGTTGCGCGGATTGTGGAGTTGTCCTGAGAATGCCAAAGGTACCCTGATTCTTAACTATGCCCTTACAGGGGATGTCGATAGTGGTTGGTATAGTCGTACCCTTGCTCGCAAAGCCTACAGCAATGGTTGGGCAGTGTTAATTTATGATTGGCGCAGTAACGGACGCAGTGCACAACTATCCCCAGTGCCATCTTCTGACGGTTGGCGAGAAGGGGAAGATCAGTTGCAGCTAGCCATGCAATTAGTAAAGATGGGTTGCCCAGAACCTGTCGGTTTGGTGGGCTTTTCCATGGGGGGACAGTTGGCATTGTGGGGACTTAAGGCCGCAGTTGAAAACAATTGTTCTCTGGTCAGGTTTGGAGCAGT
>NZ_JAAHIE010001394.1:0-1097 GCF_010671945.1 Moorena sp. SIO4E2 | reverse complement strand
AGGGGGAAATCCCAACTGGAGTTCTGGCAAGCCATAGGTTTCTTGATAGGCAGCAAAAAGCTTGACTGTAACGGTAATTGATGGTTCAGACATAGATTAATTTGGGTTCAAGCTCTTTTATTCTATTTTATTCTGTTTTATTATATTTGGTTCTGTTTAATTTTAGTCTGCCTGGCTAGACTGATACCCTTGGCACTATACTTGACAAAATTAGATCGAAGTAAATAGATGCACCGTCATGATCACAGCAGGTAAGTTTAGGACAGCTATTACAAGGCAAGTTCCGGTATTTATTGACAAAAGCCGTAAGTGTATCCATCTTTTCGGTGTATTGCCGATATATCTTGAGGTTTACAGCTTTTGTAGCCTTTCATTCCTAACGGGGTAAATCCAAAACTTCCTTTACTTCTGGGAGTAACTTTGCCTATCCCTAGTTTTTGATGTTTGGCTATGTCTCCGGTTACCCAGCCTTTAATCGGCTTCAATGGGTTATGTCTAATGGGGTAGCCGTACTTGTTGAGTGCCGCTTTTTGCCTTCCTCCTTGCCCAAAGCAGGTTACTAGAAGAGGTTGAGAGGTTATCAAAGTTAAAGTCTCAATATCCCCAACACAAGCGGCATCAATCCAGTGCTGTTTAGGGAGTCCTAGCTTCGTTCGGTTGTACTTAGTTTGTGCTCCCGTCCCAGTTACTACTGGTCTTACACTTTGGAGCATTTTTACTAGCTTTTTACGGGTTGCATTAACCGCCGCCGCATCCTTTAATGGCTGTTTAGCTTTAGTCTTAATCTTCTGAAGTAGACTTGGCTTATTTTTTAGAAAATCTTCTATAGGCTTATTTCCTTTTCGTTGGTTGCACTTTTCGCAAGCCAAACAAAGATTACTTACGCAATCGCTTCCTCCTTTCGATTTTGGATGGATATGTTCAATCTGCAAGGGGACATTTTGCTTTCCACAATAGGTACATTCCCTTTCCCATTTTTCAAGCAAATACTCTCTGACTTCATAGCCAGCTAGTTCCCCCTGCTGATACTCAACGCCACTAATTTCTGGATTCTGCATTTTTTGGGTATCAAACTTAACTAGATCGGAGTGTTTAGC
>NZ_JAAHIE010001393.1:0-1097 GCF_010671945.1 Moorena sp. SIO4E2 | reverse complement strand
TTCTGGCATTCCTGCATATAAGGAACTACTGCTAGATAGAAAGAAATAGGCTGTTAAAAATTTGGGGTCTCGGTTTATAATAACGTCAAAGTACTCTGGGCTAAGCTGATAGCTAGTAATTTGGCGAGCCTCTTGATCACCAAAGTATTGAAGGAAATTCAGAAATACCCAGTCAGCTAATACATTATCGAAGCCAAATGTAGGTAGTCTCTGAAGCAGATTGAGATATACTTGTGTTGCTTCTACGTCTCGCTGGAGGTCTGCGGGTGAGATGTTTTTGGAGCTTTGTTTAAGGGCATTGAGTTGGGGTTGCTGTAGCTTGCCAACTGCTAAGATACAACCTAGGATAATTATGATTGCTCCTAGGGATTGGGTTAGTCTTTGAGGAAATTGCCAAGGCATTTGTCTAAGGTGAAGTATTAAGTAATATCAAGTATGAAGACAAGCATTCAGCTATCAGCTATCAGCTATCAGGCTTTGGCCTTGACCAAGGACTTTTATGAAAACTTTCAATTCTCATTAATCTATCAATTATCAATATTAAATTCTCCCCTTTGCCCATTGCGCATTGGCGCACGCTACGGGAAGAGCCTACGCTACGCCGGGTTTATTTTAAGCTGACAGCTGACAGCTGAGGGCTGAATGCTTACCTATGAAGGCGCTATGTATCAAGTACCGAGGAGACCATCAAAACATTCCCACCATAGTCTCAATTAACTCTGAGGGTAACTCCTTGAGAAACTGAGAACGGTTAGCCGGTTCCCGATTCCCATAAAAGCGTCGCTCATGAGCATGGGATAAAAACAGTTGTTCCTGAGCGCGAGTAATCCCTACATAACACAGACGCCGTTCTTCTTCCAACGCTACAGGATCTCTGAGACTACGACTGTGAGGAAACAGTCCTTGCTCTAGGCCGACTAGAAAGACAATGGGAAATTCTAGCCCTTTAGCAGAGTGAAGGGTCATTAAAGAAACTGCTTTTTTCCCCTCTTCCAGGTTATCCATGTCAGAGGCTAGAGTTGCATTAGCAAGAAACCCTTCTAAGCTCGTTTCTTCGTTTTCTTCTTGAAATTGCAGCACTGCATTAAACAATTCCA
>NZ_JAAHIE010001392.1:0-1100 GCF_010671945.1 Moorena sp. SIO4E2 | reverse complement strand
TATAGGTTATAGGGACTAGCTCGCGACCATCCCTTTGCCGCTTATCCTGTTATTTAACCTTCCCCCTGTGCCATATCAACGCATTATATTTTACCAAAGCCAATTAAACTAAAACGATTAGTCACAAGTGCCGCTAGAGCAGCTATTGGGTTTCAGCTTTTCGAGAAAGTAACCATAGTCTTTCTCAACTTGATCAGCATAAGTCAAAGCCACTTCCCTTACCAATTGCCGAAACTCCTTGTGGCGACCGTCAGTCAACTCATCCACCTGTTTGTCTATGGAATAAGGCACTAAGGCAGCATCAAAATCTTTGTCAGCTCGGGCGTGAGCTGTTGCTAACACTTGACCCCATTGTTCAGCTAGCTTAACAAAACGTTTCTCTTTGGTTAGCTCAGTGATATCAAAGGTTTCCTTAAATGGCGATCGCTCTCGCACTGAGTAATACCCATCCCCAAGTTTCATCCAGCCCAGGTGATTATCGGTGTGCTTGGTTAAGGCTCGATAGGCTAAAGCATGACGTTGACCCTCATTGTTAAAATTTTTATCATACTTTTCCCGTTCCTGCTGACTCAGGTAATCATAGGCAGTAGGGGAAGATTGGAATTTAATGTCCAAGATCCGGTCATCATCCTGGGAAGAGGTCTCACCCTCAATCAGGAGATAATAGCGTGGTATTCCTAAGGAACCAGTGCCAGCCAGTAAACGTTGCGCAATATCTTTGACTCGGAAGTAGTTTTTATCATATTTAAACTTTTTTGTCAAGGTTTTCTGATAATCTGCGATCGCATTCTCAATATCCTGTCGCTCGGAAGCAGTAGGTTTGCCTAACTTAACCTTGGATAGATTGAAGCGACGCTGATTTGGGTCCAGTTCTGTCCATTTTTTCAACATTTTTTGGCGGCTTTCGCTGGCTTCGACTCCTTCTAGGAAGTCATCCAACTTCCCATAAGTATTGTCTTTAGTGAAGTAAGTCTCCAGTTCACGATCATTACCGCGATAGGAGGCCATAGTATCAAGATAGGACTCACTAAAGGCATCAATCCCGTTGTTCTGTTCCTCAGCAGACAAACCATTCTGACGACCGACCAATGCTAAACTAA
>NZ_JAAHIE010001391.1:0-1100 GCF_010671945.1 Moorena sp. SIO4E2 | reverse complement strand
TGGTGGTGAGTTTAAGGCTTTGGCAGATTTATGCGATCGCGTGGATTTGCGCACCCTTAACCGCCGTGGTTTGGAAGCATTGATTTACTGTGGTGCCTTTGATAGCATTCAGCCCAACCGCCAGCAACTTATCAAAGACCTGGAGCCATTGATTAGTTGGGCGCAAGACCGTGCCAAAGACCGAGAAAGTGGTCAGCTGAACATTTTTGATCTGTTTGGCAACACTAATTCTGAGCCAGATCAGAACAATAATGCTTGGGAATCTGCTCCCACCGCTCCAGCAGTGTCTGATTTTTCACGCCAAGAAAAATTAAATTGGGAAAAAGAATTGCTTGGTTTTTATGTGTCTGACCATCCTTTAAAATCAGCCCGTCCAGTAGCTCAAGTTCTTTCTCCTGTCAGTTTGGCGGAGTTAGCAGAGCAAAAGAAGGGGACAACTTTGAGTGCTATTGTAATGCTCACCGAAGTTAAGCCTCACCTCACCAAAAAAAATAATGAACGCATGGCCTTTGTGCAGATGGAAGATCTGACCGGTCAAGCTGAAGGAGTTGTATTCCCGAAAACTTACGAAAAAATTAGTTCATTACTGCAAGCCGATTCCCGTTTAATTATTTGGGCGAAGGTGGATGAGCGAGATGAGAAAATTCAACTGATTATTGAAGATGCTGAGCTAATTGAAAGTTTACGAACAGTAGTAGTAGAACTTACCCCTCAGGAAGTTACGACAAACAACCTTAACCAATTAAAATCGATTCTGCAAAAACATTCCGGTAAAAAACATCAGGCAAAATTCCCCGTACTAGCAACTATTGCTGCACCCCAGCAGTATCAATTTGTCCGTTTTGATTCTAAATACTGGGTCCAAGATCACCAAGTAACCGTTAATGCTCTCAAAGCTAGCGGATTTGATGCCCGTACTGCTCCAGTAATCAGGAGTTGAATAAGGAGTTTAGTCTTTGCTCTTCTATTCTCAGCAATTTACTAAAACTATAGCATTTACAAATAGTTCATGAACAATCTGGCGTTGGTTAATAATAGAATGATTTTAAGAGTGAGGTGGAATAGGCATCTTGCCTGTTCGGCGATATTGTGGGGCTGGC
>NZ_JAAHIE010001390.1:0-1101 GCF_010671945.1 Moorena sp. SIO4E2 | reverse complement strand
TGCTATTTTAATGGGAGTGACGTCTTGAAAATGCTGATAACTCCCCTTTTCAGCCAACTTGATTCCAAGCAATGGATCTGTGTACTGGATCCAGCCTTGGCGCTCTCCTATTATGGAGTCCACATAGCTCAGCAGCTAGGAGAAATAATCGAAATCTGGATAGCAAGAGAGCTTTGGCATATTCTTAACAATACTAAGTTTTATTTAGAACAACCAGAACTACTTATTCCCAAAAGCACTCTCAATAAAAAGGCATCTGAACAGGAGAGAGCAACCTTAGAGAGTGTGATTTCGTCACTTCAAGAGTGGAAACGATTACAAACTGAGCATGATTTGCTAGGACTCAATCTATTCTGGCTGGGAGATAGTCTCAGGGAGTCTTTACTGCCAAAAGGTACAACTATCAAGCTCTTGGCACGATGGGAATATTTAGCACGCTTATTAGATCGACGCATTAATCAGTCACAGGGGACCAATGATACTTTAATGGCGTCATTCCGGGATACTGTAGCCCTAAGTGCGAGTTTGGGTTCTGGTTTTATACTTAGCTATCAAAAACCTACAGATTTTAGTGATAATCGTCCTCCAGATATCTGCAAAGCTTTGGACAAATTGGGAATCTCTTGCGAACTGGTCAGTCCGCAGGATCGAATTGTGGCTTTGGAATCGGAGTACTTACGCCAGTTGATGATTTACACCGGACTGGCAAAACTTTTATGGGAAGGGCTTCATCTGTGTGTTATACATCTTGTGACACCAGCAGTTCCAGTATCTGACAGAATGTCTAAGCCCTCTTGGAGCGATAACTCTGCCTGTGATCCTGAAGACTTGGGGAATTGCCCAGAGTTGAAGGAGGATCTATGGATAAATACTAAAGCGTTCTGGTATAGTCTTTCTATTTGAGATGTAAACATAGAACGACACGCTTTCGGTAACATAAAACTACGGATAGGGTAACAGGAGTAAGGAATACAGCGTTTTTTTGATAATCAAAAATTACAATCTAGTTTTACAACTCATTTGTAAAGCCTAGAGAAACTATAAGTTTTTTAACAATTTAATTCCTTTTTGATTGATATTTAACAGAATAGAAGGGGGGGG